>NZ_JBYTBG010000013.1:0-110233 GCF_058788915.1 Brevibacillus sp. FW301-21C12A | reverse complement strand
GAGTGCTAGCTCACTACGCTCTGTTATGCTAAGATGTGTATAACTCATGATTGATTCTCCTGTGTAAATGGTGTTGTGGTGACTTCATTTTACACGAATCAATCATGGGCCGTTTTTTTATCTAGGTGTCGCACTTGATATTACAATCTGTCTTTTAAAAAGGATATGAGCCTGTCGCTCTCGTCTACTCTGCCCGGAACAACCATTGCAGCGCCTCCGGGACGTACTGCACCCCCAGATCGAAGGAATGGTACTCGCTCTCGTAAATCACCTGGCGCACCGTGCTTTCGGTAAAGCCGTTTTGCAGCAAAAGTTCATACACCTTTTTGCTGTTGGGCACCATCCACTGTTGTCCGTTCGTGCGGCCTGCACCTTCTGCATGTCCCAGGTTCATGTAGAGGCGCTGGCCTGTCTGCCGGATGGGCAACTGCTCCAGCCATTCGATGATGCCCGGAAACCAGAAGGAGCCGGAAAAGCTCCCGATTCGCCCAAAAAAATCCGGATACGCGAAAGCCGTGTAGACGGAGATAAGCCCGCCAAACGAAAAGCCCATAATCCCCGTATGCTCTCTGTCCGGCAGCGTCCGCAGCTTGCTGTCGATGTACGGCTTCAGCTCGTTCGCCAGAAAACGGGCGTAGACGGATGCATTGCCGCCAAACATCTTGCCTGGCTCAAACACGTTGGGCGAAACAAACGGCGTGTATTCGTCGTTGCGATCAAACGAAGCCACTCCGACAAAAATCATACCTGGCAACTCGCCCTTCGCCGTCAGCTCCCGCACTTTCAGCAAGGTGTCGCTATCGTTTGGCTCAATCAAATCTCCTGTCCTGCAAATAGACGACAGGGTAACGCTGGTCGCTGTCCGCATAACCGTCAGGAAAGTAAATCAATAACTGTCGTTCGTTAAACGTATCGTGTAGCACGCTAGGCTGACTCATCTGCCCGCTCTCCTCTCCGTCCATGCGATTGATTTTGGAGGCTATTCCGCAAGAACCCGGAGCAGCTCCTTCGTCGTGTACTCAACCGCCAACGGACCTTTTGTACTGATCGAGACATTCAGCGACTGCCACACTTTGCTTTTGTTCAGCTCGGCAAGCGTCGTATCCATATTGTCCAAATAATCGACGAGGAAAATGTAGTCGGGATCGAGCACTGTTATGCCTTCCAAAGAAACGACGTCGCCCTCCAGCTTGTACTGGCCGGGAGGTTTGAGGCCCAGCCCGGATTTTTCATCGAAAGCATACGAGACGTCATTGTCATCGAGCACGTAAAAAGTGCTGCCGTCACCTGATGCCCGCAGGAACGTCACGGTTTTGTCCTTTTTCGCGGCCAATTTTTCTCCGGCTTCTGCCATCAGCGCTTCCAGCTTCGTGATATAGTCCTCGGCCAACTGCTCTTTGCCGATCAGTTTGGCGTATTCGCGGAGCGTCTCTGCCCAGGTTCGCTCCTCTGTATTGTTAATCATCGCAACGGTGGAAATATGGCTCAAATCTTCGTAGACGTCATTGTGCGTCCCGGAAAAAGCTACAATCAAATCCGGTTCAAGCTCCGTCATCAGCTCCAGATTCGGTGTAGTCACTTCACCGATATCTTTGACTGTGGCTGTTTTGGCGTAAGGCTTCAACGTTTCAAACGATCCCAGCATGCGCTCTGCCAGTGTAGAGGCGATCGGAGGTGTTTCCAGCGCAAAGAAATACTCCATCATTCCAAAGTGAGTAACGGCAACACGCTGTGGCTGCTTGGCAATCACCACTTCTTTTCCTGTCGCATCCACATAGGTTCGCGGCCATTGCTGCTGCTTCGCTTGCTGGGCATTCGCTGCGGCCGAAGCTTCTGTTGTTTGCTGCGTCGACTGCGGAGGACTGCTGTTGACTGCCCCGCCATTCCCAGGACTGGAGCATGCACTCAAAAGCAACGCGAGCCCCAGCATCAGCTTGTGCATTTTGCCTTTGGTTCCATTTCTGAATAGCTGCACTTTCTCTCCCTCACCTTTTCGATAATGATTTTCATTATTAAACAGATTGTAGTTGTGCTGCTTCGCCTGGGAAACAAGGTCGGCTTTTCCGTAGCCTCGCGCTTCTTCGTCCATTTGCCGCAACAGCTCGGAGACAAAAAGCTGAAACAGCCCTCTCGCCCGCAGTTGCCGCACAGGATCGGCGTCGTTCGCCTGCCAAACTGCGTGCAGCTTTTCCACCTGATCGAACAGGGCGACAGACTGTTGGGGAATAAAGGCATACGGAGCCAAAAACCAGTTGCGCCGCTCCAAAAGCTGCATGATTTCCTGGCGGCATGGCAAAGAAATAACCGCTTTATAAAAAAGAATGTAGTATTCCGCGTCGTTTTCGCAGGCCGTGATTTCGAGCGTCAGTCCCTTGCCGCCGTGAATGACGTGAAAGCTGCGCACAGAATACGCCAGCTCATCCAGCAACACCTCGGCGCGACCGCGAATGAAATACAGAAACACACTCGAAGGGAGCGGATCAAACCTCTGTTTTTCCCCTGGCCGCACAATCTGGTGGCGTACGTCCATGACTTTGACGGAAGCGTGATTCCACAGAAGAAAAAGCTCTTTTTGCATCATAGGGGGTACTCTCTCCTCTCCGAATAGCTACGCTCATTATAATTGATAACCATTCTCAACAACAACAAAAACCGCCCAGGCTAAGGACGGTTTCTCGGCAGAGAGAGTTTTGCTACCGCTTTTAAAGACTTTTACAGCTATGATTCCACTTTGTCGGCTATATCGTCGGCTCGCCAATCACGCGTTCCAAAATAAATCGGGCTACGCCATCGTCGTTATGATGCGGCGCGATATATTTGGCAATCTGCTTGATCGCAGGCGTTGCGTTTTCCATCGCCACCGAATAGCCAGCCCCGGTCAACGCCTCGCGATCGTTCTCCGCATCGCCGAACGCCATCACCTGTTCGGGCGCTATTCCCCACGTCTTGCAAAAATACAGCAGTCCTTCCCATTTGGAAACGCCGTGGGGAATGACCTCGATATTTTGCTTGCCGGACGAAGTGATCGTCACCTGCTCCTGCCACGGGTTGAACTGCTCAGCAACCCGCTTCAGCCGTTCCGGATTGTTGTCCCAGACGAAAAACTTGACGATTTCCGCTTCTCCGCTTTCGATTTTTTGCAGCATTTCCGCAAGCGGCGCGACGCGGGCGAGCCTGTAAAACGCAAACTGCCGCATGGAGACTCCCTCCACCGATGCATCCTGCTCGATGATCGCCTCCAGACGCTCACGATCCTCCTGCACCATCCAGCGGTTGCTGTTCGTATCATGCAGTTCGTAGTAAATCGGCTCTTGTCGCAGCGCATGGATCGCATCAATCACCATTTCCTTGGACAAGTAAAAGCGGCGAACCAGCGTGCCGTCTTTTTCATAAATCGCTGCCCCGTTGCTGCATACGTATCCGTCAAATGGAAACGAGTCAATCGGGACTTGGGCGGAGCCGAACATTCTGCCTGTCGACAGCACCAGCTTGCAGCCCTTTTCTTGCAGCTTGAACAGTGCCGCTCTCGTCCCTTCTGTCATTTGTGATGCCTCGTTCAACAACGTACCGTCCATATCAAATGCAGCCATTCCCGGTGTAAGCAGCATCATTTCTCCTCCTCCAGATCGATTCGGTTGATTATGATTTTGCGAAAGCAAACCTCTTGTCCTTTTATGAAGAAAAGAGGCACCTGAGGCGCCCCTTATTGTTTCGGTTCTTCGTTTGTTTCGTCTTGCTTCGGTTGAATGTTGACGACCACATCGCCGTTATCCGGATTGTCTGGATCGTTGTCCATTCTGCCCGTCTCGATCAGTTGTTTGATCTGATCTGCATCAAGTGTTTCTACGCGCAGCAGAGTGTTCGCAATCAGATCGAGCTGATCGCGGTGCTTGGTCAGCAACTCTTTACACTTGGCGTAGCATTCGTTGATGATGTTTTGCATTTCCAGATCAATCTCATAGGCGATCTTGTCGGAGTAGTTGCGCTCGTTGCCGTAATCGCGGCCCAGGAATACCTGTCCCTGGCTCTTGCCGAACTGCATCGGACCGAGTCTGCTCATCCCGTATTCGGTAATCATGCTGCGGGCAATCGCGGTCGCGCGCTGGAAGTCATTGTGTGCCCCGGTACTGATATCCCCGAGCACCAGCTCCTCAGCCACTCGTCCACCCAAGAGGCCGACGATTTTGTCGAGCAAATCTGTTTTGGTAGCAAAGAAACGGTCTTCTTTTGGCAGCATCACGGTGTATCCGCCAGCCTGGCCGCGCGGAATGATCGTTACCTTATGTACCATTTCTGCATTTCTCAGGTGATAGCCGATAATGGTGTGACCGGCTTCGTGGAAAGCAACCAGGCGTCTTTCGTCCTCGCTGACAACGCGAGACTTTTTCGCCGGACCAGCAATGACGCGGTCGATCGCTTCGTCCACTTCCTTCATGCTGATTTGCTTTTTGTTTTTGCGGGCAGTAAGGAGAGCAGCTTCGTTCAGCAAGTTCTCCAAATCAGCACCTGTGAAGCCCGAAGTACCACGGGCAATCACATCCAGCTTCACGTCGTCGCCAAGCGGCTTGTTGCGGGCATGAACCTTGAGCACCGCTTCACGGCCTTTGATGTCGGGACGATCCACTGTGATTTGACGGTCAAAACGTCCTGGACGCAGAAGCGCCGGGTCGAGAATGTCAGGTCGGTTGGTCGCAGCCACCATGATGATGCCTTCGTTGCCGCCGAAACCGTCCATCTCTACGAGCAACTGGTTGAGGGTTTGCTCGCGCTCGTCATGACCACCGCCGAGACCAGCTCCACGCTGGCGACCTACGGCGTCGATCTCGTCGATGAAGATAATGCACGGAGCATTTTTCTTCGCGTTTTCAAACAGGTCACGCACGCGGGATGCACCCACCCCGACGAACATTTCCACGAAGTCAGAACCGGAAATGCTGAAGAACGGAACGCCTGCCTCACCAGCAACAGCGCGGGCGAGCAAGGTTTTACCAGTACCTGGAGGACCTACGAGCAGGACCCCTTTTGGAATACGGGCACCAACGGCGTTAAATTTGCGCGGGTCTTTCAGGAACTCAACGACTTCCTCCAGCTCCGCTTTTTCTTCATCTGCACCCGCTACATCGTCAAACGTAACGCGCTTCTTCTCTTCGTTGTACAGCTTCGCGCGGCTTTTTCCGAAGTTCATCACTCGGCTGCCGCCACCCTGGGCATTGTTCAGAAGGAAGAAAAACAGGATGAAAATGATGACAAAAGGAATGATCGAGGTCAGGAACGTGAGCCAAATGCTGTTGCCCTCCGCTGGATTGAACTCTACCTTTTTCAGTTTTTGTTCATCAATTTTCGTCTCGACCAGCTTTACAACATCAGAGTCGTACA
The DNA here is from genome assembly GCF_058788915.1 of Brevibacillus sp. FW301-21C12A. Classification (NCBI taxonomy): domain Bacteria; kingdom Bacillati; phylum Bacillota; class Bacilli; order Caryophanales; family Paenibacillaceae; genus Brevibacillus; species Brevibacillus sp. FW301-21C12A. The sequence goes on along the minus strand of NZ_JBYTBG010000013.1, from coordinate 104,857 downwards.
AAGGAACGTTGGTAAAAAATTTGTTGCTTTCCTGTCCCGGAATAGCTTTAGCTAGTGTACCCTCTACCCTGTATGTACCATTTTCAGGGCGCATGGATAGCTCTGTAACATTGTCAGCTTTAAGCTGTACCCGGAAATCCTGATATGTAAGTTTCCCAACCTTATCAGTACCGGAGAGGATGAAATTCACGATCCCGACCGTGACAAGAAAAATCAGCAGGTAGAACCCGGTATTACGAAAAAAGCGATTCATTCCTTACCTCCTCTCACGAACAGACACTTTTCACATTTTATCATATTTTGCCGAGTCTCCACAACAAAGCTACTTGGTGTAGACTTCAGGCTTCAATACCCCGATGTACGGCAAATTACGATACCGCTCGGCGTAGTCCAGACCGTATCCGACGACAAACTCGTCCGGAATATCGTAACCGCTGTAGTCTGGCGAAATATCCACCTTGCGACGCTCCGGTTTGTTGAGGAGTGTCACGACTTTCACAGAGGCAGCTTCCCGATGGCGCAACAGCTCTACCAATCGGCTCAGTGTCAATCCGCTATCCATGATGTCTTCTACTACCAGCACATGTCTGTTTTGCACGGAGGTATCAAGGTCCTTCAGAATTTTCACCATGCCGGAGGACTCGGTTCCGCTTCCGTAGCTGGAAACCGCCATGAAATCCATTTCGCACGGAATATCCATGTGGCGGATCAGGTCAGCCATGAAAACAACCGCGCCTTTCAGAACGCAAATCACCAACGGATTTTTGTCCTTGTATTCGGCAGCCAGTGTCTTGCCCAATTCCTTTACCTTTCCTGCAATATCTTCTTCTGATAGCAAAATCTTCTCGATGTCTTGATTCATGAAAAAACCTCCCGCCAATCTTCTCCAAACTCTACCCGCACGTGTAGAAAACGCCTGGTCTGTCCATTTACCGGCGCCACGGCGGAACGGCGCACGCCTGGTACCCAAATTACCTCATCGCCCGCCGTCAAGAGCGGAAGTTTGTCCCGCCATGCTCGCGGAATTTTGGCATCAATGAGTAGATCTTTCAGCTTCTTTCCATCTGCCGAGCCAAACAGGGTGAGACGGTCTCCTGGTTTCCGGTTACGCAAATACAGCGCTCCTGGAAGCTGATCGGCGTCAAACACCGCTTCATTGCCCGGGAGTCGCCCCCAATCCATGGGACCTTCAAGGTAAGAAATATGTACCGTGGCATTGCTCTCGTCGATCCGGGTCACCCCTGGAACTGCGAGTTCGTAACTATAGGTATGTATGCAGTCTTGCCGCTTCCTACGACTAAAAAGTACTCGTCCGTACATCCGGCTTACCGCCATGTTGTCGGGCAAATGCAGTTCCGCAGAAGGGCGACTCCCCCCTAGCATGTGCAAAACGGTCTCCACATGCTGCGAAGACCATTCGGTATGTTTTGAGAGATAACTTAATATTAGAGTAATCATTCTCCTTTGTAAAGCAACGTCACAAGTTTGAAACTTGTCTTTGTCAATCATAAATGCTTCCTGTGTCTTTTCGATCGTGGCCTCATCCAGACGTTCGCGGGCCAGCCGTGTCAAAAAAGCTTCATCCTGCGAAATCGCCCTGGCGAGATCGAGAATATGCTCGCGGTACCTCTCGTTCACCTCGGCAAGCAACGGCATCACGTCAAGACGCAGCAAATTGCGCTTGTACTTGCGCGATCGGTTGCTGCTGTCCTCACGCGGGACAAGACGATTTTCCTGGCAATAGGCTTCCAGTTCCTGACGCGTTTTATGCAACAGAGGACGCACCAGTTCCATCTCGCTGTCCTCCAGCATGCGACGCTGCGGCATGCCTGTAAGTCCCTGCAGCCTGCTGCCGCGAACGAGGCGAAACAAAATCGTCTCGACCTGGTCGTCTGCATGATGCGCCAATGCCAGCTTGCTCGCCCCGTGCGCGCTGCCTACCTCGCGATAAAAGCGGTAGCGAAGCTCGCGGCTCGCCTCCTGGCTCCCTTTTCCCGTCTTTTTCATATAGGAGGGGACATCGTACGCAAACAGGTGAAAAACTGCGCCAAGCTCGCTGCACAACGCCTCTGCGTACTGTGCGTCCAGCCTGGCCTCCTCTCCGCGAAAGCCGTGATTCAGGTGTACGGCATGCAGCTTCCAGCCGTATTGATATTGTTTATTGAGAGAAGCCAATATATGCAAAAGAGCTGTAGAATCATTGCCGCCGGAAACCCCTACCACAATCGTTTCCCCGGGAAGCAAAAGCCCGGAAGCCTCAATCTCGTTGTGTACGCTTGCCAGCATAGCGGGCTCCTTTCCAGATCGTCACGACGGAAATACCAAAAATAAGTCCAGATGCGATAGCTCCGGCCACCATCATCGTCTTGGTCGCCAGGGTAATGCCTTCCACGTAGTTGTTGTTCACGAAAGCGAGCATCGACTTGTAAGCCAAAGACCCCGGAACGAGCGGGATGATGCCCGCAACGCTAAAGTTGGTCGAAGGAACGCGAAGCAAGATGGATAAAAATTGACTCAGCAACGAGACGATCGCCGCGGAAGCAAATGTCGAAAGCAACACTTCCGCGCCCAAGATCGGCAACAGCGAGAACACGCAAAAACCGACCATACCTGCCAATCCGCCGGCCAAAATCGTGCGGACCGGGACGTTAAACAGCACACACCACGCCATTGACGAGACGAAGCTCAGCGCCAAACCTTGAAAAAACATACTTCTCACCCCACCCAGAGAATAATCGCTGTGGCTACCGCTACGGAGACGGCCGTCAACATGGCCTCGACTCCCCGTGACACACCTGCAACCAGATCACCCGCCAGCAAATCCCGCAGCGAGTTGGTGATCGCGATCCCTGGGAACAACGGAAGCATAGCACCGATAATAATGATGCTAATGTGCAACTGTGGAAAGACGGTTACGGCCAGCAAGGCGAACAGCCCGCCCAGCAAGGCAGCCGAAAATTCCGTAAAAAACTTCATTCGAACAAACTGTTCCAAATATTCAAGGCTGAGATTGACGATCAGCCCCGCCAATGCGGACGGGATGAGGTCAAACCATGTACCGCCCGCCAGCATGGCGAAGGAGCCGCTGGCGATAGCGGCTGCGATATGCTGCATCCATTTCGGATAAATCGGCTTTTCCTGGTCGATTTGGCGCAGCAGTCGATACGCTTGCTCCAAATTGATTTTTCCGCCGACGAACCTGCGGGACACATCGTTTACGAGTGTAATTTTATTCAAATTGGTAGTCCGCTTAGGGGTCCGCACCATACGGGTATGATCGAGCCCGCTGCACCGGAAAGACAAAATGATGCTCGTTGGCGTAGCGGAGCTGTTGACGTCATCCATGCCCGCCGCCTCTGCGATCAATGTCATCGTCTCTTCCGTCCGGTATGTTTCACCACCATTTTTCAATATAATTGATCCTGCCAACAAGCAAGTATCCATCACCAAATCCGAGGACACAAACCGTCACATCCTTCACATGAACCATGCATAATACAAAGTGCCAGCCAACAGCAAGAGCGAGGCGACGAACAAACCGCTAATGCCTCCGCCTACTTTCCCCGCTTTCCCGGCGGCAGCCGGAGCCTTCTTTTGCGGCTTCGCGACCGTTCGCTCCCGAAGCACCGCCAACAGCTCGGATCTCATTTCCTGGGCTGTGGCAAACTTCCCGTGAAAAGCCTTCAACAAAGGCACTCGATAAGGGTAAAGGCTGTCACTTTTCCGTATTATATCACAGAGCAATCCCGTGTGACGCGGTTCACTGAGGCTGCTTTTCCACGTCTCGTTTCCAACAGTCAGACGCACCATCATGACGGCTGCGGAAAACAGATCATAGCCCGTTTCGGCCCGCCTGTCCCCTGCGTGCCAAAAAGCCCGATCGTACTCCTCCGTAAACTGGCGGACGGCATTCCCATGCTTCGTCACGCCGCCAAAATCAATCAGCCGCACCGTTTTGTCCGTCTGGCTCACCATGATGTTCTCCGGCTTGAGGTCACCGAAAATGTAGCCGTGCTTGTGCAAGACGTCCAGCCTCGCCAAAAGCTGGACGATCATGACGGGCACCCATTCCGCCCCTTCTTTTTTGATGTATCGGTCCAACTGCTCGCCTTCCAGGTACTCCATGGCGTAAAACGTACACGGCTTGCCGTTCACGACGAGGTCGTCCACATCACACAGGAGCGGTCCCACTTTGGAATCCCGCCCCTGTTGTATGCTTTTCAGCACGTTCACTTCCATTAAAATATCCATGCCTTCCACGCCTACCTTGACAGCGCGACGCACGCCGTCCTGGGAAACGAGGTAGACGGTGCCGTTCGCACCACGCCCCAACTCCCGCAGAACGTGGTACGACCTCCGGTTCCATTTGCCCTGAAAATGTGTGGGCAGATCGGGAGTCGCTGCCTTAGAAGACATGGTCGCGCAAACTTCCGTTCATGTCGTCATTTTCTTCTTCGTCGCGATAGCGCTCCTGCAGCGAGCTTGGGAGTTTATCCTGCTCAAACAAGGCAATCGCCTCGACAATCGCAGGCCCAGTCGGGGTAATTCCGCTCATGGCCAAATCGCTGGTCAACTGATGCGCCTGCTCCACCTTGTCTGTCCACGGGATGCGTATATCCAAATACTTTTGTTTCCCAGGAAATGAACCCACAGCCATTCTGCTTTTCCCGCTTCGGGAGTGCAAGCTGATGCTAAAATCGTGAATGGCTTGCTGAACCGCCGACAGCTTTGGCTTCATGCTGCCCGATGTATCGACCAACATCACGACGTTCAGGCTACTTTTTTCCCCCAGCTCGTCCACCATGCCTGCCACCTGCACGCGCTTGTCGGGAGCCAGCTCCTCTATTCCGGAATCGCCCAAAATCTCCTTCAATTCTTTATTGACCACTTGATGGATGGTTCGCGTCATCGCCTTGCGCGTCAGCATCTGCACCGTCTGCGCAAGCTGCTGCGGATAGACGATGTCGCACAGCCCGCCTCCCGCTTCGGCGATTTCGCGGATTTCACGCTCCCCTTTTTCGCCCAGTTCGCTTTTGTCAATGACGCCAATGACGTTTACCGTAATCCCTTGCTCGCGGGCAAGAGCAGCGGCTGCAACCGGGCTCATCCCCGAATTGGAGCAGCCGTCCGTTACTACCAGAATTTGACGAAGTGTCGCTTCTTTCACAAATAATCTCCCCATTCAGCCTGTTTTAGCAACAGTATCGACGCTCTGATGGGAAAACATACCCCTAGCTTACAATCCGCGGCCGCTCCAGCTTCTCCATCCCGTGTACCTGGATGGCGGACCATTGCGGCACAAAGCGGTCAATCCGCGCCACGAGGACGGTCATGTCGTCGACAATTTTGCCGGAGTGCTGGCGAATGACTTTTTCCAGGAGCAGATCGGCGACTTCCTGCGGGTCGTCTGTCTCCAGCTCGCCGATGATCCGCTTCATCCACGCTTGCCTGTTTTCGATATGCCGCGGCGCCTCGTAGATGCCGTCGGACATCATGACCAGCAGATCGCCCGGCTTGAGCATTCTCGACACGACGTCGACCTCGATTTCTTCGAGAATGCCGACGGGCAGGTTGTTGGCTGTAATCGTGATGACATCGCTTTTGCGTTTGACGAAGCTCGGCGTGGAGCCGATTTTGATAAAACGGGTGTGGGCTGTCTGCAAATCGATCAGCGCCAAATCAACCGTCGCGAACATTTCGTCTGTGGAGCGCAGCGCCAGAATGGAATTGACCGTCTTGATCGAAATTTTTTCGTCCATACCGGAGCGCAGCAACTGCTGGAGCATGTCGAGGGCGGACTGGCTCTCCAAAAAGGCCCGCTCGCCATTGCCCATGCCGTCACTGATCGCCAGGGCCATCTTGCCATTGCCGAGATCCATCGTGCGGAAGCTGTCGCCGGACAGCAGCTTGCCGTCCTTGGCAGCGCCAGCCACGCCGATTTCGATTTCATATGTTTTGGCGGAAGCGAGGCACATCGTGCATGAACCGTCTTTTTGCGCTTCGCATTGCCGCTCGCGTACCACAATGTTCTCGCCCAAAATTTCCGTCAGCATCGGCGCGACGATTTTGCCGCACTCGTCATGCCCGTAGCAAGTCGGCTGACTGATTTCGATATCGACCTTGCCTTCTTCCAGGCTGTGAATCTCCACCCGGCGCACGGACAGCCCCAAGCCTTCCAGCGCCTTCGAGACTTGCTTCTCCTGAAAAGACAGCTCCATCCCTTCCCGCTGGATTTCGCGGGCAAAGTCGCTCATGACCCGAGAAACGCCCGAGAGCTGATCGGCCACCAGCTTGCGGCTTTCCTTCACTTGCTTTTTCAACTGGTCAAAAGCTTGCTGGCGGTCGTATTCCTGCTCCATCACGGTCAGCACCTTTTCCGTCTTGACGCATTTTCGCTCCCAGTCGCGCGGCGGGGTTACACCCGCGAGTGTGCCGTTTTCGTACACTTTGTCCATGAGATAACGCATGCCTTCATATGTGGCTTGCGTGTCCTTTTCCCAGCATTGTTCCTTCTTCCAGCATTTTTGGCACGTGAACTCCGAGACGCGGCTGAGGAACGCATCTGCCTGCTCCTCGATTTCCTCCTGGTCTGCCGTTTGCGCAAAGCTGCGGGAGAGCTGGGTAAACAAATCGGAGAACTGCTGAATTTTGCCCGCCGTCACATCGCGGACTCTGCGCATGTATTCCTGATGGGATTGCAAATTTTCGGGCGTGCCTGGAATGAAGCGGGCTACCTTTTTCCAGAGCACGGCAGGCGTGAGGATGAAGGCAACAATAGCCAAGGAGGTTTCAATCAAGGAGTAGTACAGCGTCTCTTCCGCACCGCCGTAGATTGCCAGGATGGCCGTCCCGATCAGCAGACCTGCGGAGACGCCTACTTTTCCGCCTTCCTTGAGCAATCCTGCCAAAAGACCGGAAAACGCCAGCAAATTGATTTGCAGAAGGGCACTTACATTTGCCAAACTGAGGATAAGCCCGGTTACGACGCCAACAGCGGCCCCTACGGTCCCGCCCCCGACGAAGGCGAAGACGAGCAGCAAATAGCGGGAGAGGACGTGTTCCATCGAGATGCCTTCTACCATCCAGTCGACCGTGCCTGTCATCAGCGAGGCGAGGAGAATGACGAGCGACACGATTTCCTCATTTTTCAGCGGCTCGTAAGGCTTGGCCAAGTGAATGATCGACAGCGACTGGATGAAGATGAGCGTCAGCACGAAGCCGAGTACAGCTTCGACAGCGACCATGACCAGCTCATACGTGTTCACCTGGTTGGTCAGCGTGGCGTACAGCAGCCGACTGACGAAGATTGTGATGACGACGAGCAGTGGCGTGCGCGAAAAGTCTTTCCTGCGCAGCCGCTCCATCATTTTGCAAGCAAAGAGGGCCAGCACGATACTGAGGATCGTCTGCAGCCCGATCGGAACCGATTGGGTAAAGGCCCCGAGAACAAGCGCCAGTCCCGTGATGAGCAGGCAGTCCCTGCGAAGATAGAACATGACGATAAAATACGGTATAGCAAAAGGCGTCAGCTCTTCCAAGATCAAGGCCCGCCCGAGCAAAAACCCCATCAAAAGTGGAAGCACATTCCATCTCTGTACGGCGTCAGCGACTTTGTCTCCCCATGTTCGTGCGGTAGTATCCATTCGGTCAGACACTTGGCGCGCCCATGCTTGACCAGCCTGGGACACATTCTTGTTTGCGATCATTTTAGCTCCACCCCGTTCTTGTTCAATGTGTTTCTCCATTATACGGAGGTGGGATTGTAAAATTTGTCAAAAAACCAGCGCGTATTCACAGAATCGTGCGACAAATTAACCCGCGAGTTTGGACAAAAAAAACCGACGTTATGGCGGATAACGTCGGCTGACAGGTGATTCGCGCTTTGCGAAACGGGCTTACGATACCTTATTCGTCACTACTTTCAAATGACCTTCCTCTTTTTTCTGTCAAAATGCGCTTTTGGCAAAAAAATAAAAGTCATAATTTTCCGATGATATTCTACCGACCGCGTCCCTTCTTGTCTCCGCTCTTTTTCAGAGAGGACAGGCGGTCTTCGCTTTCTTTGAGGAAGCGGTTCAGCTTATCCTCAAAGCCTTCCGTTCGCTCCCGCGGCTGACGGGGCTGCCGTTCCTTTTCCTGTGCCTTTTTGATCGACAGTCCAATCTTGCCTTCTTTGACACTGAGGACCTTGACCGTTACGATGTCGCCGATTTTCAAAAACTGATGAATATCTTTGACATAGACGTCGGCAATCTCGCTGATGTGCACCAGTCCGGTCACATTCCCCGGCAGCTCTACAAACGCGCCAAACTTCGTGATACCTGTGACTTTTCCTTCCAGTTTGCTCCCGATCTCGACTCCCATGTACGTGGAAAGCCTCCCTCTCCTAGAAGATCACACTGTGAGCTTATTCCGGAATCACGTAAATGCTCTCGCCCTGCTTCGTGTAATAAATCCGTTTGCGCGCCAGTTCCGCCAGGTATTCCTGATCGTTCAGCCGGCTAGCCTCGTAAGTCAGCTCCTCTTGCTTTTGCTGCAGGACAACCGCTTCCTGCTTGAGAGCTTCCAGCTCGCTTTTCTTCTCGGCCAGCACTCCGCTTTGCAAATAAAGCGTATAGCCAGTCCAGACGAAAAAGCAGAGGATAAAAAAGAAAAAGAGCCGCATTCTCCGTCTTTGCCCTTTTCGATTGATTGGAGAGGTTTTTGCTTCTTTCATCATCTCGCCACCTCGGTTTACTCCCGCTTTCTCTTTGAGTGAAACCAATTCTTCCAATTGGTCCAGATTCCTGTTGTTTTTCCGAACATTTTTTTCCCCAAATGTTGACCCCATCTGGCAAAAGGAGCGGTGACAAAACGCGTCACTTTCCACAAAAAGCCGAGGATCATGAGCAACATGGAGTACAAAAATGTCAGTACCATGAGGATCACTCGGTAAAGAAAGAGCACAGGACGCACAACCAGGGTGTCAATGATTTGCAGCACCGTTCGGTATAACCACTGACAGAATTTTATCATGCGGTGTAGGAAAAGGATATACTTCTTACTGCCTAATAAAAAATACAGCCACGCACCGAAAATCATTCCAAAAAAGATGGGGAAGCGAATAATTCCGTCGTTTACCTTCACTAAAATCCAGAAGACCGCCCCCATACTGCCTACCCAAAACAGGATATCAAAGAAGAAGACCAGCCAGAGCGGCAGCCTGCTCTTCCCTTTGAACACATGGTACGTATCAAAACCCATCCCCATAAGCGCTCCGCACGTCGACATGGCCAAAACCGTCTGCAGTTGAAGGATGATATTCACTTGAACAACTTGCCGAAGAATCCTCTCGACCGATCCCCGGCCTGCCCCTGCTCGAGATAGGCCATTTCGTGAACCAGGCCCTCGATCGCTACTTCTCCGGTTTCCAGACTCAGATTTTTCATATGCAGGTTTTGGCCTCGTATGGTTAAAAAGCCGCCGTCCGTTTCCAAGAGGAATTCTTCACTGTCAAAGCTTTCGACGTTTTTTACTCCCGAAATCGCCAAACTGCGTCGATTAATCATCACGATTTCGTGGCGCGGCCGCTTCGTGTGCTCGTTCATGATTACTCCCCCCTTACGTACCCTTCTTGTACCATCGTATGGAGGGGGATGTCCTTTTAGAACAAAAAACCCCGCGGGGAAGCGGGGTTCCTTCTGTTCAAGCTTATTTGTACACCGTGTAGTTTCCGTTTACGTAGATGATTTTGTAGCCGGTGCGATCCGCAATCGCTTTGAGCGGCAAGGCCGGGATGTTGTTTTTCAACTGAACCGCTGTCGGCAAGGTGACGTTTTGGCCGTTGACGTTCATGATGTTGGAGCCGACCTTGAACTGCATCACGGTGTTGCCGCTGACGACTTTGGCCGTTGTTTTCGTATAGCTGACCGAGAAGCCGAGCGCGTCGCGGAAGAACGTCGTCGGGATGAGCGTGTGGCCATTGACTGTGTAAGGAGCGGCTGCCAGCGCTGTCGTTTTTCCTGATTTTGTAAACGAAGCGACATTGGCTTTGAAGCTCACGCCGTTCAGCGCGACCACAGTGGCCGGACGTGCAAAGATCAAGCCTTTTTCCTCGGACGTGTAGACGCCGATGCTGTACACGCCCGGAGTGGCCGGGTTCACAATTCCCGCTGTTTCCGCGATGTTGACTTGCACCGCTGCTCGCGCCGGGATGTCCGTCGAAGGAACGATAATCAGGTTTTGCCCGCGCGCGCCTACGTAGTTTGCGGCTACGCCGTTCACTGTTACCGTATTGGCTGGCACGTAAGCCGGCACGCGGAATCCGACAGGGAACACGATCTCGATGAAGCCCTGGTTGCGCACGATCGGGACGCCGATTCCTTTGATGCCTACCTGCAAGCCTGCCGGTGTCGATGCAGTCGCTCGGGTCAGGCCGATAGTTGCCAGCGTATTGTCGACAGGCACAGGTGCGGTTACGCCGGTAATTTGAAAATCTTTGGATTTGTACGTTTTGTTATCAATTTTTGCCGTAATGTTATAGGTTCCCGACGACTTCGGATTGGTCAGGTAGCCTTCGTAAGCGAATTTGATCGTCAGGCGGTTCGTGCTGGAAAAGCCGCTGGGCGTGCGGAAAAACACCTTGTTCCCGTTCACGCTAAGTCCCGTCACCTGATCGCCGTTGACGGTTACGTTAGAGTTAGTGATTACAGGCGGCACCATCTCCCAGTTCGGGAACTCTACCTGGATTTCTGTATTGCTGTACAGCTTGGAAGCCAGATCAATGTCAAACGTGTAGCTGGATCTCGCTCCTGCCGAATTGTCGGACAAGGAGACGGAGAACGGCGTGCTGCTTGCACCCGTAATTTCTACATCCTTGGATTTGTACTCCTTGCTGTCATACTCGACGGTGTAGTAGTAGGACTTGCCGGGAGTGGACGGGTTGACGATTCCGGCAGACGAGCTGAATTCCAGCTTGATGTAGTTGTCGCCATCCGCGCCGCTCGGAATTTCGATGCGAATCGAATCGCTGTCGAGAATCGAGACGTACTCGGCTTTGTAGCCGTTCACTTTCACATCCGACTTGCTGATGCTTTTGGGCAGCATGTCTTTGGTTGGGAAATCAACGTAAATGTACTTGCCCTCTTTCAGCTTGCTGCTTTTTGACGCCAGCGTGAATTTGCCCAGCGTCAGGGAAATACTTTCTTCTGCATTTTTGTTGCTGTGCGAAGCCTCGAAGTCTCCCTTGCTGCTGCTGGATGACGACTTTCCGATCGTGACTTTTTTGCTCTTGTACGTGCTTTCACTGCTTGTCTTGACTTCAATCGAATAGCTTCCCTTGTCTTCGGGGTTGGTGACGTTGTCGATCGTCACGGTGACTACGGAGCCTTTTTTGATGCGTTCCCCGACCTCGATTTCCACCACATTTTTGTTGACGGATACGCTGTCGATCGTGACCTTGTCGCCATCGTCCTTCAGCGATACGTCGGATTTTTTCAGCTTTTTGTCAACGGTAAAGTCGGAAGGGAAACGGACGTAGATGAGGTCTCCCGACGCCAGTTCCTTGGCGATTTCAAACTCAATCGTATATTCGGTTTCTTCATCCACGTCTGTATCGTCTGCCGAAACCTCCTCAATGGAAAGAGCATGAGCGGCTTTTGGCTCCATCACAAATGGACTTGTTAGCACCGTAGTCGCCAGCAGGACAGAGATACCTTTCTTCGCGCTTTTGTTCAACGGTAACGCCTCCTTCTCCTGTGAAAAACTTTCCCGGTTCGTTTCGGGGGGCGAACAGCTCGCCGTTTTTCAAATATGGATGTGACCGCAAGCGGCCTGCAGCACATGGTGATGACCGTGTTCTGCAATTCCTTCTATGATAGGAAAAGTTCGGCAAGAAAGGGTTACAGACTGGTAACGAACGACTTTACCCACAGTTTGGAAAAATCAATCCAGCCAAAGGAATCAAGCGTAATTCCTCGCAGTGCCGGGTGATAGCGATCGATTCGTTTGGCGTGGTAAATGAACAAAAGCCACAGCTCGTCCTTCAACTCATCCTCAATTTTGGCCAACGCTTCCATCCGCTCGTCACGCTTGCCCAGGCTGAGCACTGCTGACAGACGTTCATCCATCCTCGCTCTTTTTTCGTCGTCCAAAAAGCGGTGGACCATCGTGCATTTGTTTTTGTACACCTCGATCAAGCCCAGCTCGATATCACGTTGCAGCACTTCTCCCATCATGCACATATCGGCGTGCCGATCGGGAAGCTCGGACAAAAACTCGGCTTTCGTCATGCTTCTCAGCTCCAGCCGAATGCCAATCTGCTGACAACGTTGCTGCAGCCACTTCGCTTCCTCCTCGCACTTCTTGCCTTCGCCGTAAAAAAGCGCAACCGCCTCTCCCTGATAGGCGCTTTTTTGCAGCCACGCAGCCGCTTCTTCCAACGTCGAGGGCGCAAAAGTCATTTGCCGGCTTCTTTCCGGCAAAAAGCTGCCTGCCGGGGAGTAATGCTCTTTTTTCAGCTCCGCAATCATCTGAACCGGGTCGAGCAAATGCTTGATCGCCTGGCGAAAAGCAAAGTCGTGCTGAATGCCCGGCTTGCGAAAATTGAAGTTCATATAATGGCAGCCGATCTCCTGAAACTCGATATTCAGGCTGTCCCCGCACTCGCGAGTGGCGGACGACGATGCCGGCATTTCCGGAAGCTGGTAGCGCATCCCGGTTTGCTCAGCGGCTGTTACGCGCCATATTTCTACCCGGTCCAGAATAGCCCGCTCCCGGTAGTAATCGTCAAATGCGCCCAGGACGAGTCTGTCCTCCGTAAATTCCATCATGCGAAAAGGTCCCGTCCCCACAATCGCCTGCTCGGAAAACGGCACATCGTACGGCAAAACCGACAGGGCGATCGACGCCGCCAAATGCAGAAAAAATCCGTTTGGCTCGCGCAAATGAAAGATAATCGTATAATCGTCGGGATGCTCGATGCTGGCAATATCCTCGACCTGCCAGCGATAGGGCGAATCGAGGTCGATGAGTCGCTGCACCGTGTAAGCTACATCTTTTCCGGTCAGCACGCGCCCATGATGAAAACGGACGCCTTTTCGCAAATAAAACGTCCAGGAGGTCATCTCCCGGTCGCTTTCCCACGCGTGGGCGAGCTGCGGCCGAAAGCTTTGGGTAGCCGGATCAAAAATGATGAGCGTATGGCAAATTTGCTGGATGAAGTGGCTCTCGGCCGATACCGCGACGAATGCCGGATCAACGGTCGAAAAAGCGCGCTCCCGCGGAATGCGCAAAACGTCCTGGCGCCTGGCCTCGCCCTCTTCAGCCACAAAACCGAACTGAGCGTTCCACACCTCGTGCAAGCGCAGCTTGACGTTGACAGGCAAGCTTTTATGCTGCAAAAGCTCCACCGCTTCCCGGATGCTGCCTTCTGCCAGCAACTGCTGAAAAGAATCGCTCAAAAACTGACCGACGTCGCAAAGAATCGTCAGCGTCGAATGATGGCCTCTTCCTACTCCGGGCTGCCACTTCAGCAGCCCTTCCTTCTCCCATTTGCGCAAAATCAGCTTCACGTTGCGCGGCGTGCAGCAAAGCAGCTCGGACAATTCCTTGATCCCGATCCGCTGCGCAAGCCCTGGCTCCCACTCGGGAAGACCGAGCAGCATTTGCAGAAAGTGTTCATGGCTTTTCATGGTCATCCATCCCCAAAAGGTGAAATTATTATTCCGATCTTACCCTTTTTCTTCTCCTTTTGACAGCTACAATTTAGGAAAGAAACGAAAGGGAAAGGTGGTCGCCTATGAACTTTTTACAACTGCATCCCAATATCCGCATCCGCATTGTGACTTCCTTTCTGACACGGCTGGTAGGAATGATGATTTTTCCGTTCATGGCCATTTACTTTTCTGCCAGGCTCGGGCAGGCGCTGACTGGCGTTTTGCTCAGCCTGACCATTTGCGCGCAGATTTTGCTCGGCTTTTACGGAGGCTATCTGGCTGATCGGTGGGGCAGAAAAAAGGTGATGGCTTACGGCCAAGGGGCACAATGCGTCGCTTTCGTCGTCATGACCATCGCCAATTCCCCCTGGCTCGATTCGGCCTGGCTCACGTTTGCCATGATGCTTTTGCAAAGCGCGAGCAACGGGATGATAAGTCCGGCCGCCGATGCGATGCTGATTGATGTGAGCACCAGGGAAAATCGCCCCTTCATGTACAGCATCAACTACTGGGCCAGCAATTTGTCGATTGCGATCGGCTCGATTCTTGGCGGACTGCTGTTTGCGACGCACCGCTTTGAGCTGCTCCTCGTCCTGACTTTGGTTAGCCTGTTTACCTTGTACATGATTGTGGTACGCATGCAAGAATCGTTTTTTCCGCAAAACGATGGCGCCGCCCGGGTATCTTTTGCAGGTACACGAGTTATCCTGGACGTGATGCGCAGCTACAGGCAGGTTTTGACGGATCGGTTATTTCTGCTGTTTTCGCTCGGAGGACTGTTCCTCTTCTCGCTGGAGTTCCAGACTGCGAATTACGTCGCAGTGAGGCTGGCCCAGGAGTTCCCTGTCCAGCACATCCGGCTTTTCGACTGGTTCGCATTGGAACTGACCGGGGTGAAAATGTTCAGTCTGATTCAAGTGGAAAATACGATCCTCGTCGTTTTGCTCTCGCTGTTCATCACCCGGCTGATCCAGCATGGAAAAGAAGCTTCGTCCATGTACGCTGGCGGGCTTTTGTATATATCCGGCTATGCGGTGATTTTGTACAGCAACTCGCTCGTCATCATCATGGCGGCTGCGTTGATCGCTACACTGGGCGAGCTGATTCACGTTCCGACCCGGCAAACCTACCTGGCACAGATCGTCCGCGACGATGCCCGCAGCTCTTACATGGCGGTAAACGGGCTTGTGCTGCAAGGAGCCAAAATCATGGGAGCCGTAGGCATCACTCTGGGAGCGATTTTGCCGTCTTACTTGATGGCGCTGCTGTTTTTCCTGCTTGGGGTCGCAGGTCTGCTGATCGTTCGCCATGTCGTATCGCAGTTGGAACACACTCGTTTTCCTCTCGCTCACGCAAAAGAAGCTGCCCGATAATGCTGTCGGGCAGCTTCTTGCTTTTCTCGATTTATTGCGGCGACAGGCTTTCCAGCAAAGCATCTCCGTTGGCCCCGACTTTAATCGTGGCAAACCTCGCATTTCGCTCTACCTCCAGGCCGGTTCCTTCCGGGACGAAGTAGCTCTCGATCCCGTACTCGACCTGGCTTGCCCCGACTGTTTTCCCGTTGATGATGACATCTGTCGGTTCAGCCGCATACGGTTTGTTCCATTTTCCTTCTTTTTCGTAGTAGCCGCCGTAGTTGTACACGTTATCGCTTTGCTTTCTCAGCACCACGCGAATTTTTTCTCCGGAAGAAAAATCTTCGTCCGCCAGTGTCGAGATCGTGTAGCCGAGCCTGACGTAATCGCCCTGCAAAAGCGAGCGCGGATCAACCGGAACCAGCTCCAGCTTGACAGACGTTCCTTTGGACAGGATCGACTCGCTGCTGTATACCTGGTAGCCAGCCAATATAAATTGCAGCAAAATAATCGGCACAAGGATCATCGGCCGGCGCGTGAATACGGCTGGCGTCGGTGCAGCCCACTCTCCTTGCATCCGGCGTTCCAGCCAGTAGCTGACCAGGAAAAACACGACGCTCAAAAGGAAGAGGCTCAGCGACTTGTGCAGCAAGCTCCACAGCAGGTCGTAGTACTTCATCAGCAGGAAGGCAAACCAGAAGGCGAGGACGATCCCGAAAGCGCTCTTCCCTTTTTTGCGCAAGGTCTGGTACAGCAAGTAGGTGGTGAAGGCGAAAAATCCGATATTGACCAGCAGATTCGTGGCAAACGCGTCAAAATGCATCTTGGTCAGCGCAATCAGCGCGAGCAATGCGTAGACGAGAGAGCTGTTCTGCAAGACAGCAGGCAAGCGTTTGACGTAGTACATAGCCATTTGAAACACAAATACGATCAGCAAGACCGTCGTTTCCGGCACATGCAAGTTCGTCAGCTTGAAAAACAGCACCAGCAAAAAGGCGAACTGAGTCAAAAGCCGCGCGGGAATGCTTGATACTGCCTTCCATACGTAAAGCAAAACGGCGAGGAACAATATCCAGAAAAACTGTTCCAAATAAAGCGAGGAAGCGACTCCAAGCATGTAGCCCATCGTGAGCAACGTGTAGCGCACCGTCGAATTCATCTTTTCCATGAAGAGGACAGGACCAACAAATCCGATCAGAGACAGGAAGAAGAGAAAGTAGACGACCGATTCATCTTCGAAAATAAGCATGAGCAGTCCGGTCAACGAGATCGCTCCGATTGATGCCGCGACTGTCGTCACGAGTACCGTAAAAGCCTCTTGAAAAAACTGCACCCATTTGCTTGTTTGGTGGGCGGATTCCTTGCGCAGCCAGTTGATGCCGACGACCGCTCCCCAGACGATGCCCGCAGCGGCCAAAAGCGCGATGAGGAAAAAGCCTTCGGAGTAATACTCCAGCATAAACCAGAAAAACTTCCCGAGTACAAACAGCGCCAGCAAGGAAGCCGTGACAATCAGCATGCCGCGATTGGGCCGCCATTTCAGAAAGACGAAAAACAGGAGTGCCCCTATCAACAGGTACAGCGTTTCCGGCAGCGCTCCGTACACGTCGACAAACGCCGACCAGAACAGGCTGACGGAAAAGACGAGGAAGGACAAATAGTAGATCGGCCGGGACTGCAGCTTCCGTGTAGCGGTCAAGTAAAACAACACGATGTTGCCCAGCGCGATCAGCCAATAAATCATGTACCACCACTCTTCTTCATGGCTCACATGCACGACGGCAGGATCGAGGAAAAAGCCGAGCGCGAGGTGCGCAAGGACGTAGCTGATAACATAAAACGGCTGGTAGCGCGTGAAAATGGCGAAAAGCAAATTGGGGATGAGCCAAACGACAAACAGCATGTAGCTATCCGCGTGGGAATTGTAGATTTGCCCCAATAAAGCGACACACAAGCCAAATGCCAGACCTCCGGCAACCAGCAGCCAGTTGCTGAGAAACGAATGACGTTTCCATACAAGCGAGGCCACATACGAAGACAGATAAAAAAGAGCCAATACGGCGGCACTGACGCCAATTTTCTCCCATCGGTCCATCACAGGCCAGTTGGAGGCAAAAAAGTAGAACAAAGCTGAAAGCAAAAGTGAAATGGCCAAGAAGTATCCCGTCTGAACAGCCTTTTGCTCCATCTGCACCACATCCCTTCTCATTTGCTTTCATGTACTCCCATTATATCCTTCTTTTGGGCAAAAGCCTCCTGGGGTTTTTTATGCCTGCCATCATGTCGAAAAAAAGACTGCCCCTAACGGCAGTCTGCACAACAACGCTTGCACTTTATTGTCCTTTGAGATAAGCGTCTTCTTCCTTCTCGTCACGCGGTACAGGCACTTCGCCGATGACGGTGTAGAGCGAAGCCGCTTCTTCTTTGCGCGGGTTTTCCTTGATGTCTTCCACTTTGACGGAGACGATCTTCTGTCCGAAGCGGATTGCCAGCTTGTCGCCGATTTTGACGTTGCTGGACGCTTTGGCCGGACGGTCGTTGATTTCTACCCGGGCTTTGTCGCACACTTCTTTGGCGAGCGTGCGGCGCTTAATCAGGCGGGATACTTTCAAATATTTATCCAGTCTCATCCTTACCCTCTCCCTTTTGTCTGGTGTTTGGCTTCCTCCCACCATTTGTCCATTTCCTGCAGGTCTGTCTGCTCAAACGTGCGACCCGCCTCTTGCAGCTTGCTTTCGATATAGGCAAAGCGTTTTTTGAACTTGTTGTTCGTCAAGGCCAGCGCTTCCTCCGGATCAAGCTTGAGGAAACGGGCGAGATTGACGACAGCGAAGAGCAGATCGCCCAGTTCTCCCGCGCGTTCTTCTTCGGAAGCTTCCCGCAGTTCGCGGTATTCCTCTTCTACCTTTTTGTAGACGTCTGCAATATCGTCCCAGTCGAAGCCGACCTCTGCCGCTTTTTTCTGGAGCTTGTAGGCGTACATCAGGGCAGGGAGATCGCGCGGAATGCCGGACAGCTTGGACACGGCGGCCACGTCAATGCCTTTTGCCGCTTTTTCCTGGGCTTTGATCTCCTGCCAGTTCGCGAGCGCTTCGTCCGAGTCGTTCGCGCTTTTTTCCCCGAAAACATGCGGATGGCGGCGAACCAGCTTTTCGTTCAAGGTCGCAACCACATCGTCGACAGTAAAATACCCGTCCTCCGCTGCCATTTGCGAGTGCAGCATAATCTGCATCAACAAATCGCCCAGCTCCTCGCACATCGCGTCCGGGTCTTCGTCGTCGATTGTCTCCAGCACTTCGTACGTTTCTTCGATCAAGTTTTTGCGAATGCTCTGATGCGTCTGCTCGCGATCCCACGGGCAACCGTCCGGGCTGCGCAAAATCGCGACGATTTCTTTTAAATAGGAAAACTGGCGGTACGATACCGTCTCGTCCGTAGTCGGCGGAACGTACACCAAAGACAAGTTGCCAAAATGATCGACTCGATCCAGCTCGTACAGCGGCACGCTCTCGATGCGCTCTTGTCCGGCTACCCCTACTGCTGTCGCAACTGTCACCACATAATCATCCGGCAGCACTTCCATCAAGGTCAGCTTCACGTCAGAGGCGACAAAAGCGTCGTACACCTGGGCGATAATCGTGTGCAGGCCCGGCGATACTTGATGGGCAGCCAGCGCCGTTCCGTCCAGCAGGGCGAAGCCTTCGATCGGGTCGATGTGCAGACGGGCAAAGAGCGGGTCAATAAAGCTCTGCCCTCCGCCAATCTCAATCTGCACCCCGCGCCCCGGCCCTTCGGCAAGCAAAAGCTGAACGGTGCGCTCCGCCACCAGAGGATGTCCCGGAACAGCGTAAACGATGCTGCCCGCTTCCTCTGCTTTGGCAAAAAGCCGCTGCACGATCTCGGCGTACACCTCGGCAAAGCCGTCGTGCTGCTCGTACACCTCGTCAAACGACGTCAGCGCGATGCCCTCGCTGGCCAGTTGAGCCACCACCGGATGTTCTTTTGTCCGCAAATAAAGCTGGTTGGCTTGCTTGAGCGTCCGATAAATGCCGTATGGCAACTGGTCGAGATCGCCTGCGCCCAGCCCGACTACGGTAATCGTTTTCTTGTTCGTATCCAATCGTTTCGCCTCCGACATGCCTTTTATTTAGGAAGAAGCTGGAACCGTGTCAACAGCG
The DNA here is from genome assembly GCF_058788915.1 of Brevibacillus sp. FW301-21C12A. Lineage (NCBI taxonomy): Bacteria > Bacillati > Bacillota > Bacilli > Caryophanales > Paenibacillaceae > Brevibacillus > Brevibacillus sp. FW301-21C12A. The sequence goes on along the minus strand of NZ_JBYTBG010000013.1, from coordinate 85,630 downwards.
CTGCAATTCGCTTTCCTTTTGGCAAAAAATGAATATCGTTGCGCGTCAGGCCGCCTGTCTTTAACAGGGCCAGCAAGTAAACGACCGCTCCGGCGCCAACGGAAATCAGCCCGACCAACGTTTGATACAAGCGCTCGGACATTCCTGTCTTGCCGAGCAGGGCGCTTGCTCCCCATTCTACAAGCAGAACGACCACCGACATGACAATGACAGACAAAAACGGCTTATGAACCGTTTGGCGCAATCCAATTTGCGCTCCCGTATATTTTTTAACTGCGAGCACATTCAGCCCCATCGCCACGAGATAGGCAAACACCGTAGACAAGGCCGCACCGGCAATCCCCCATAGCGGGACGAGCGCGAGGTTTAAAATGAGCTTGACCATGACGCCGATAAACAGGTTGCGCGCTGGCCGCATGACGCGCCCCAGCCCTTGCAGGATGCCTGCGCTGGCGATGCTCAACGTGGCAAACATAATCGTGAACGATTGTACGGCGAGCGCTTCGGTTCCGTTTTTGTCGCCGTACAGCATGACGTTGATCGGCTCCGCGAGCAAAGCGAGGCCGAACGAGGCCGGGAGTCCCAGCAAAAAGGTCAGGCGAATGGCGATTTCGGAACGGTTCGCGATCATGTGATGCTGCCTCTGCGCCACAGCCTCGCTGATCGCAGGCACAAGCGCCAAAGACAGCGACGTCGCAAAGAACGTACCGAACTGGATGAGCGGCTGGCCGCGGTCAAATGCCCCTTTTAACAACTTGGCCAAATCTTCCGGTGTGCCGCTTACTTGCAGCATGTTGACGACGGTAATGGAGTCGACCAGCGGAACGAGCGGCAAAACCAGCGCGCCCATGCAGATCGGAACAGCGTACATCAACAGGCTGCGCAGCACCTGACGGTTGGTCCAGGCCCCCACTCCTGCTCGCTGTGTTTGCTCGGGGATCAGTTGAGCGCCCTGCTTGTCTTTTCTCCAATACCACAGCAAGACGAGAATAGCAGCCACGCCCCCAGGAAAAGCAGCAAATACCGCTCCGGTCCCTGCGAGATAGGCGTCCTGGTAAACGTTCATCGCCCAGAAAGCCGCGAGCAAGATGAAAATAACCCGAACCAACTGCTCGATGACTTGCGATACTCCTGTCGGCATCATGTTTTGGTGCCCCTGAAAATATCCGCGCAAAATCGCTGCCATCGGCACGAGCGGCAAAGACCAGGCTACAGCCCGCAGCGGAGTCGTCAAATGCTCGTCCCCCATGAACCGGGCAATGAGCGGAGCGCCTCCGTACAACAGCAAAAAGAAAAACAAGCCAAGCACGACCAGCGAAAAGCTGGCAACGCGGAACGCTCTTCGCGCCCCCAGCGCATCGCCGATTGCGATGCGCTCCGAGACGATTTTGGAGATGGCGATAGGAAAGCCAGCCGTCGCCAGAATCAATAACGTGGTGTATAGCGGGTATACTTGCATATATACGTACAAGCCGATATCTCCGGCAATGTTTTGGTATGGAATGCGGTATACTGCGCCAAGCAGCTTGGAGACAAGACCGGCAACCCCGAGTATCGCGGCGCCTTTCACAAATTGAACAGATGCCTTTTCTTGAGCCATGTGCGTGAAATTTCTCCTCTCCAACCTGAAACTTCGTCCATTATACCACAAGGAAATCGGCGAGAAAAAATTTGGGAAGGCTCGTTCGCAACAGACGAGGCAAGCTTGTCAGCAGCAAAAAAACAGCCCCGGCAAAATCGAGGCTGTTCTCATGCATGCTTGCTATTGCTCCATTTGCTTCGCCAGAAAACCGGCTGCGGTCTCCGCCATTTTCATCTCCAGATCACTCATCTTGGTCGATTCGTTTTTGTTCAGGAGAATCACGGAACCGATCGGGTCACCCCCGGCCACGATAGGAGCGACGACGAACGAGCCGTATGTCTCGTTCATATCGCGGCAAATCTCATAAGTACCGGCGTTTTTCTCCAGTCGGGTTTTGCGTTCCTCCAAACATTTTTCCACAATGCTGCCAATGGCTTTTTCCAGGTACTCTTTTTTCGATGCCCCAGCTACGGCGATGACGGTATCCCGATCTGAGATCAATACGGTATGATTCAAGCTTTCATACAAGGAGTCAGCGTATTCTTTTGCAAAATCACCCAGTTCTCCTATCGGTGAATACTTTTTGAGAATGACTTCTCCGTCACGATCCACAAAAATCTCAAGCGGGTCGCCTTCACGAATGCGCAGTGTACGACGAATCTCCTTAGGAATCACGACCCGACCGAGGTCGTCAATTCGACGAACGATACCAGTTGCTTTCATGTCATGTTGCCTCGCTTTCCCTGAGAAGTGGGTAGTGAATAAATGGTGGTTGGTTACTTGTATTTTTTCCTCAAATTCTAATTTTAACTATGGGTGCTTGCATCAATTTTTACCAGTTGCTTCAGTTACTCTCCCCCGGGTGGTAGCGAGTGATTATAGTATTTGCCCTTGTTTCAAGAATATGCGAGAAAACGAAAAAACAGGGAAATGAATTCCCTGTTTTCGCTCCAAACGGTTTTTACTTTTTCGCTGCCTCGTTTTTGGACTGCGGCAGGTTGTACTTCACGATCAGCTTGTCCAGCTCGTTTTTGCCAAAAGCATCGTAGCCAGCCTCCAGCGCGTTTGCACGGAGCTCTTCCTTCATTTCATCGAAGGTTTTTTCCTTGCGGTTTTCAACCTTGATGATGTGGTAGCCAAAGCTTGTTTTTACCGGAGGACCCACTTCCCCGACTTTTTGTGTCAGAGCCGCATCCTTGAACTCAGGCACCCATTGGCTTACGTCGGCATTTTCGTACAGGCCGCCGGTTTCCTTGCTGCCCGGATCATCGGTAAACTCCTTCGCCAGCTTCGCGAAGTCCTCGCCCTTTTTCAGACGAGCTTCGAGGTCGTTGGCGATCTTCAGCGCTTCTTCAGGCTTGCGCTGCTCGGTGGAAATCAGGATGTGGCGCACCGACGCGATTGTGCGGGACGCTTTGTCCATTTGGTCATACTTCTGCTTCAATGTATCGTCACTGATGTTCTTTTTCAGCACCGTAATGGATTCGTTGATGAGCGCCATCTGGTTGGTCACCATTTCTTTGGTTACGCCCTGGCCTTCCATCAGCTTGTTGAACTTGGCCTCGTCCTTGCCCAAGAAGCCCATGTACTGGCCTTTGATTTTCTCAAAGGTTTTATCCGCCAAGTCTTTGGCTTCCTTCTTCATGGCATCGTCGGAGCGGCTCGCCAAAATTTTGGTCGCCGTGTACTCGCGCGCAAAAGCTTTCAGCGCTTCGTTGTCGGCTGCCTCGATCATGGTGCCTTGCTGCGGATTCATGAAGTTGATGACGCGCAGGAACTCTTCGAACTCCTGGCCTGTCACCGTGCCGCCCTGATACTCGACAAAAGCAGCCTTCGCATCTCCTGTATATGGCAGGGTCAGCTTGGGGAACTGTGTGAGTGGATCGTTGGCATCGGCAGCTTCGTTTCCTTGTTTATTTCCGTCTGTCTGACTGGCTGCGTTTTGATTCGGCTGCGCATTATCTTCTGCCTTTCCGCAGCCGGTCATGAGCGCCACGACCAGAACAGCAGAAGATAAAATCGCTACAGAACGTTTCATAGTAGGAATCTCCCTTCCCGGCAAGCCCCCCTGTCCCTTAGGACACAGGGCTTTCCGTACCGGTGTCTTTACGCACCTGATGAAATTGGCGCAGCAGTTTTTCAACAAGCTGTACGCCCTCGTCTTCTCTTAACCCCTTTACTTTAACAGTAATGGTGATCTGTTGTCCACCCGAGAGCCCCAGCCTGCGACTCCAACTACTGGCAAGCGCGAACAGAGCGCCGCCGTCAATGTTGTTGTTTTGGCTAGGATGCAAAACGAGCTTGATTTCGTCCGGATTTTTTTGGCTGATCTCGGTGATGTGGTGCTGCAGGGCGTAGACCCGCAAACGGGAAATGGTCAGCAGGTTGTCGACCGGCTTCGGAACAGGGCCGAAACGGTCAAGCAATTCCTCAGCCAGATCGTCGACATCTTCCAGCGTGGATACGGCGACGAACTTTTTGTACATCTCGATTTTTTGCCGGCTGTCGGTAATGTACATGGAAGGAATGTATGCATCGAGCTGCAGATTGATCTCCACAGGCGTCACCGCTTCCTGCTTGACCTCGCCCTTCAGCTCGTCAATCGCTTCCTTGAGCATCTGGCTGTACAGGTCAAAACCGACCGTGTTGATAAACCCGTGCTGCTCCGCGCCCAACAGGTTCCCCGCACCGCGAATGGACAAGTCGCGCATCGCGATCTTGAAGCCGGAGCCAAGCTCCGTAAACTCCTTGATAGCTTGCAGACGTTTTTCCGCGACCTCTGTCAGCACCTTGTCCCGTTGATACGTGAAATAGGCATAGGCAATCCGGTTCGAACGGCCAACCCGTCCGCGAAGCTGATACAACTGGGACAAGCCCATTTTGTCAGCATTGTAGATGATGAGCGTATTGACATTCGGGATGTCGACCCCTGTCTCGATGATCGTCGTGCTGACGAGCACGTCAAAATTGCCTTCGAGGAAGTCGAGAATGACGCCCTCCAGCTCGCTTTCGTTCATCTGCCCGTGCGCAACCGCAATGCGCGCATCAGGGACGAGCATGGAAATTTGCTCCGCCATCTGCTCAATGCCCTGTACCTGGTTGTAGAGGAAAAAGACTTGGCCGTCGCGCGCCAGCTCGCGTTCGATCGCTTCGCGCACCAGCGCAGGGCTGTATTCCATGACGTAGGTCTGTACCGGGAAGCGGTTTTCCGGCGGCGTTTCGATGACGGACAGATCGCGCACGCCGAGCATCGACATGTGCAACGTACGCGGAATTGGCGTCGCTGTCAGCGTAATGACGTCGACGTTTGTCTTGATTTGCTTCAGCTTTTCCTTGTGGCTCACACCGAAGCGCTGCTCCTCGTCGACGATGAGCAGTCCCAGTTCGCGGAACATCAAGTCTTTGGAGAGCAGGCGGTGCGTCCCGATGACGACATCGACCGTGCCTTCCTTCAATCCTTTTAGCGTCGCGTTCTGTTCCTTGCGCGAACGGAAACGGCTGAGCACCTCGACGCGAATCGGATACTCGGCAAAACGCTCGCGGAACGTCTCGTAATGCTGCTGGGCCAAAATCGTCGTCGGCACCAGCACCGCCACCTGCTTGCCGTCCATGACAGCCTTGAACGCTGCGCGAATCGCGACCTCGGTTTTTCCGTAGCCTACGTCCCCACATACTAGACGATCCATCGGCCGTCTGCGTTCCATATCCGCTTTGACCTCTGCAATTGCCCGAAGCTGGTCCGGCGTCTCCTGATACGGGAACATCGCTTCAAATTCCCGCTGCTCGGTCGTATCGGGAGAAAAAGCGTGGCCAACGGCTGCTTCGCGCGCGGCGTACAGCTTGATTAAGTCTTCGGCAATGTCCTTGACGGAAGACTGGACTTTGTTTTTGACCCGTTTCCATTCGGTACCGCCCAGGCTGTAGATTTTCGGCTGCGCTTCCTCGCTCGCCACGTATTTTTGCACGTGGTCGATCTGGTCGATCGGGACAAACAGGCTGTCGCCTGCCGCATATTGAATGTGAAGGTAATCTTTATGAATTCCGAGTATTTCCTTGGTTTCAATTCCGAGGTATTTTCCAATCCCGTGATTCACGTGCACCACGAAATCGCCGGGCTTGAGCTCCAAATAATTTTTGATCCGCTCGGCGTTGTTCATCGTCTGCTGCACTTTGCGCGCCTTGCGCTGCTTCGCAGTAAATACTTCGCCTTCCGTAATAACGACCAGCTTGTTTAACGGCAGCTCGAAGCCTGTCTGGAGGTTCCCCAGAATGATCGTAGGCCGCCCTGGCGGCACTACCTCGACCGCTTCCGTCAACACGTCCGCCTCCATCTCATAATCGTGCAGGACGCGTTCCAGACGCTTTGCGCGCTCCAGATCGGCGGCGACGAACACAATCTGATCCTGGGACTTTTTCCAGCGGGCCAGCTCTGTCTTCAGCACGTTCATCTGCCCGTGGAAGTTTTGCATGGTGCGACAGGTCAGGTTGACGATGTTTTGCGGCTGGGTTTTCGGCGACTGCCGGAGGAACAGAGACAGGTGGACAATCTGCCGTTTTTTGTGGGAGACAATCTCTTCATACGTGCGGGACAAGCTGAGGTTAGCCATGTACTCGCCCTGGATGATTCGTCCCGTCAGCCACTCCGCCTCTTCTTTTTGCAACTGGGCAGCCGTATCCAGGACGCGGGAAGGCTCATCCATAATCAGCAGAGTCTCGGACGGCATGTAGGACAAAAGCGTGTCCTGCGACGGATAGATCACCGAGATGTACGAGTACAACTGGGAAAAGCGTTGCCCTTCCTTCATCCGTTCAATATCGGTACCGATGCGCTCCACTACTTTTTCCTTGGCTGCGCTATCTTTCAGCTTGGCAACGGTTTCACCGAGCTTCTGCTCTAAGCGGACAGCCGATTCCATCAGCAGTTGCGTAGACGCGATCATTTCTTTTGCCGGGCCCAAAATATAGGTCTGGACGGATTCCAGCGAGCGCTGGGAAAGCATGTCAAACGTGCGGATCGAGTCAATTTCCACATCGAACAGCTCGATGCGCACAGGCCACTCCGAATCAATCGGATACAAGTCGATAATGCCGCCGCGGACACTCAGCTCGCCTTTTCGCTCGACCATATCGACGCGCTCGTAGCCAAGCTCGATACAACGGGACAAAAACGATTCAACATCCAGCTCGTCACCGACTGACAGCGTAATCTGCGCTTCTTTCCACACCTCCGGCGGGACGACCAGACGGCGCAACCCTGCAAACGGCGCAACCAAAAAACCCGTAAAGCCTTGGGCCAGACGGTTGAATACATGAATGCGCTGCGCCAGCATCTCCGGACTGGCGATGGCAAGCTCGGAGCCGATCAGCTCGTTTCCGGGATAGAGCAGCACTTGATCGGAGGGAACCAGCTCAATCAGGTCCTCGTAAACTTTTTGCGCTTGGTACATGTTATGCGTGACGACACAGACCGGGCGTCCGGTTATTTGCTTCAGTGCCGCCATCAGTGCCTGCCGGGCCGAACCTGCCAGACCGGAGACGAGCTGCTCGTGCAGACCTTTCTCCAAACCAGCCACAATTGTCCCGACGTTCGAGTCTTGTTTCATCGGGTTAATGATGACTTGCATTCACTAATCCCCTCTCTAATTCTTCTGTCATCTGCAGCCAGAGCCTGACTGGACGTGCGATTTTTGCCGCAGGTCGACCATGCGAAAAGAAGCCTTAGCTCCCCAAGCTAAGGCCTTGTCAGTGCAAGCCTTCCTAACGAGTATCCACTCCTGTTTATTGAAGTGGATTTCCGACTAGCGAAAGCTCTGGATGCTGAATCAGCGCTTCACGGCAGTAGTCGCACGTGATGCTGACGACCGTATCTCCACTTTGTTCTCTCGATATTATAAGAGCACGTTCCTCCGGGGTCAAGAAATCAAACCCGAGCCGCGCTTCTGTCACCTGCGATTCGTCAAATTCCGCGATCTTCATGCCGCAGCAGCGACACGTGTAGCGTATGCTCATGTATATGCCACCCCCATACCTTTCATATCGCTTAGTATGGTCGGTTGGGTGGAAAATCATACTAGCGCAATACATCCGCGCCATCCTGACTGCTGCAACGCCCCGCTTATTTTTGCAAGCTGTTGAAATGGTTCATGACCTTGATAAAAGGCTCTCTTGTCCACATGGCCGCCGCATCGGCAGCATGCCCCACCGCTTCCTGAATCTGCGGTCTTTCCGCCGCTGGGAACGACTGGAGCACGTAATCACTCACGCTTCGCCCCGGCTCCGGACGCCCGATCCCGACTTTGATGCGCTTAAATTCCTGTGTCCCCAAATGCTGAATCATCGACTTGATGCCGTTGTGGCCGCCTGCGCTGCCTTTTTCCCGCAAGCGCAACTGCCCCGTTGGCAGGTCGAGGTCATCGAAAATGACGACCAGCTCATCTGGAGTCAGCTTGTAAAACTTCAGGACTTCAGCGACTGATTCCCCGGAAAGATTCATGTACGTCTGCGGTTTGACGAGCAGCACCTTTTCGCCTTCCACCCTGCCTTCTCCGACAAGCGCGCGAAACTTGTTTTGCGCAACGGGAATGCCCCATTTGTCGCTAATCTTATCTATGGCCATAAAGCCCGCATTATGTCTTGTGTCTTCATATTTTTTGCCTGGATTGCCCAATCCGATGATTACTTTCACGTTCATTCCCTCCTACTCTCTCCCCCATTGTACTAGAATGGTATCGCGAACAAAAGAAAAAGGACCCGGCAGTAAAATACCCGGACCCTTTCGCCGTGATTCGACTTTTGCCTTATTCGGTAGCTACCGCTTTTTCTGCTACAGCCTCAGCCTCTTGCTCGGCTTCGATGGACTCTTCGGACTTGGCTTTCACTGGCAGGACGCTAATCAGCACTTCCGTAGGCTCAACCAAAAGCTCTACGCCCGCCGGAACTTCCAGATCCGCTGCCAGTACGACGTCTCCAATGTTGAAGCCGTCGACATTCACCAAAAAAGACTCCGGGATGTTGCCAGGCAAGCAGTGGACGTCGACGTTGTGGCGCACGAGCGTCGCTACGCCAAGCTCCGGGTCGCCTGTCATGAGCACAGGCACAGAGGTGTGTATTTTTTCATTCATATTGATCTTCTTGAAATCAGCGTGCAAAATATTGCCCATGACTGGATGACGCTGCAATTCGTTCACCATCACATCATGAGTGGTCCCATCCACAACCAGTCGGAACGGCTTGTTTGTCGTCTGCTGACGCAGGGCGGCATCCAGCTCACGGCCATTGATTTGAATCGACTGACTGGTCACGTCACTTCCGTACACAACACCTGGCACCCAGCCTTCTCGACGCAGCATCCTCACAGAATTGCCTGTCGTCTGATTTCGTACTTGAGCCTGAATCGCTTCCACAAAAAAACCTCCTTGGGCCGCTAGTAAAAGTTTCCTTTCTAGCTTGTCCAAAGGAGGTTTATTTCAATCCCCCAAAAAGGGGATGCTTGCCTTAATCGAACAGCTTGCTGACAGACAGCTCTTCGTGTACGCGAATGATCGCTTCGCCAATGATCGGCGCCACGGACAGAACGGTGATTTTGTCAATCAGTTGCTCTTTGGTGAGCGGAATCGAGTTGGTGACGATCAGCTCTTTGATCTTCGAGTTGGCAATCCGCTCAATCGCAGGACCAGACAGCACCGGATGCGTGCAACATGCGTAAACTTCACGCGCACCTGCTTCCACGAGCGCATTGGCTGCCAGCGTGATCGTTCCCGCTGTATCAATGATATCGTCAATAATGATCGCTGTCTTGCCTTCGATGTTACCGACAATGTTCATGACTTCCGCTACGTTTGGTTCAGGACGGCGCTTGTCGATAATGGCAATCGGCGCTTCCAGACGTTCGGCCAGCTTGCGGGCACGCGTAACGCCGCCGTGGTCAGGCGACACTACGACGATATCCTTCAAGCCTTTTTCGGAGAAGTGTTTGCCCAAAATCGGCACACCCAGCAGATGATCGACAGGAATGTCGAAGAATCCTTGAATTTGCGTCGCATGCAAATCCATGGTAATCACGCGTTGCGCTCCTGCGGTTTCGATCAGGTTGGCAACCAGTTTGGCTGTGATCGGATCGCGTGCGCGCGCCTTGCGATCTTGTCTCGCGTAGCCATAATAAGGAATCACGACGTTGATGCTTTTTGCGGAAGCGCGTTTCAATGCGTCGACCATTACCAAAAGCTCCATCAAATGCTCATTAACGGGAGCAGACGTTGGCTGAATAACAAATACGTCACAACCGCGAACGCTTTCGTTCAATTTAATTTGGCACTCGCCATCACTAAAACGCACAGCTTGCGCGTTACCGAGCGGCACGCCGATGTGTTCAGCGATTTCTTTTGCCAATTCAGGGTTTGCGTTGCACGTAAATACCTTCAGTTTGGGGTCGCGGTAATTAGCCATGATCTTCTCTTAGAACCTCCCGTTATGATTGCTTTTTGCCCTTGCGAGGCATTCTGCTAGCGTAATCTGGTTTATTCACTTGACGCTCGCGTGCGATCGCAAGCGCATTGTCTGGAACATCCTGATTAATGGTCGAGCCTGCTGCTACATACGCATTTTGTCCAACGGTAACCGGAGCTACCAGATTGGTGTTGCAGCCGATGAACGCCCCGTCCTGGACGGTCGTTTTATGCTTGACGGCCCCGTCGTAGTTGACGGTGATCGTTCCACAGCCGATGTTCACACCATCGCCAATCTCCGCGTCACCAATATAGCTGAGGTGAGGTACTTTTGAGCCTTCGCCGATTTTGGCGTTTTTCAACTCGACGAAGTCTCCGATCTTGGCTTTGCGGCCGATCTGTGTTCCCGGACGAATATAGGCAAATGGCCCAACGGTTGATTCCGCTTCCACACTTGCCTCTACCATGACCGCATAAGAAATGGTAACGCCAGAGCCAACCTGCACATCCGTCAAGTCAGCCTGCGGCCCAATCACGCAATCGGCACCAATGGTTGTCCGCCCGCGCAGAATCGTTCCCGGTTGGATTACCGTATCTGCCTCGATGACAACATCGGCTTCAATATACGTAGAGGCCGGGTCAATAATGGTGACTCCATTGCGCATATGTCTGGTGGCAATCCGCTTCCGCATGTACGCTTCCGCTTCCGATAGCTGCACACGATCATTGACGCCCATCGTCTCGTCAGGGTCAACGGCTTCGTACGCCACTACCTTTTCGCCTGCCTCTCGCAAAATGCCGACAACGTCTGTGACATAGTATTCGCCTTGCGCGTTGTCATTTTTCACTTCCGCCAAGGCCTTCCATAATTTGCGATTGTCATAACAGTATATGCCTGTGTTAATTTCGCGGACCGCCCGTTCCGCTTCAGTCGCATCCTTATGTTCCACGATTCGCAATACTTCGCCCGCCTCGTTGCGCACGATGCGCCCGTAGCCTGTCGGATCGGGGAGCACGGCGGTCAATACAGTCGCAGCCGCTTGCTGCTCTTCGTGATAGGTCAGCAAGGCGGACAACGTCTGTGCAGACAAGAGAGGGACGTCTCCGTACAAAAGAAACGTAGTGCCTTCTTTATCTTGTAAAAACGGCGCTGCCTGCGAAACGGCATGTGCCGTTCCCAACTGTTCTTCTTGCAGTGCGTAAGTGACGCCCTCGCCTAGTTTGGCGCGGACCGCGTCAGCACCATGACCTACGACGACAACGATGTCCTCAACCTGCATGGAGCCAAGCGTATCCACAACATGCTGGACCATTGGCTTCCCGCAAACAGGGTGCAGGACCTTGTACAGCTTCGATTTCATCCGCGTACCCTGACCAGCGGCCAGAACCACGGCATGGATCTTAGACATGTCAACCCTCCATCGTAGAAGTTCCACAATGACTATATCTTAATCATATGTGGATTTCAAGACAATCGATGCAGGATTATCGCCGTTTCCCTGACATTGCCTGAAAGTTGTTCATCTAACAGACAACATTTAATAATCTGATAAAAAATGATATATTGATGGGCGAAAGAGGTTTTGAAAAGGAGGCAGGAAGGAATGCCAGCAGATGTCTACTTGCTGACCGGATATTTGGGCAGCGGAAAAACGACCCTTTTGCAAAAATGGCTGACTCATCTACGCGTCCAGAACGAAAACGTAGTCGTCCTGATGAATGAGATGGGCGAGGAAGATATCGACGGCGAACAGTTGCAAGGCTTTGGTTTCCCTGTCAAAAAGCTGCTCGACGGCTGCATATGCTGCTCGATCAAAGGGGAGCTGACAGAAGGCTTGCGCGAAATTTTGAACTCGTTGCAGCCGGATCGCATCCTGATCGAAACGACGGGAGTCGCAGACCCGATCGACGTGATCGACACGCTGACCCATCCGGAGCTGTACGATCGCATCGAGCTGAAGGGCACGATCAGCGTCGTGGACGCGTCCCGCTTTTTGGACCTCAACTCGCGCTTTTCCTCCACTGGCTCGCTGGTCAAAACGGTACGCAACCAGGTGAAGTACGCCGACCTCATTCTCCTGAACAAAACGGATATGGTCAGCGATGAACAGCTCCAGCGCGTCAAACAGAAGCTCATCGAGCTGAACCCGCAGGCGCCGATCCACACAGCCGTTCAGGCGAATATCGACCTCAACCGGCTGCAATCGCTCAAGCGATTCGAGCATGTGCGCGATGCCGAAGCAGTACCCACTGTTCCTGTGCAAAAAACAATCGGCCGCATGTCGACCATGGACAGGCTCAAACAATCGCTCGGCCTGAAAACAAGCACGCCTTCCCTGTACAATAGTATTGAAACTTTTTCCTACACCTTCACAGGTCCAGTAGACGAGAAAAAATTCGAGGACTTCCTCTACGATCTGCCCAAAAACGTGTATCGGGCAAAGGGGTACGTGCTCTTCCACGGAAAAAAAGAACTGATCTCCTTCCAGCACACGGACAATCAGGTACTGTTCTTTCCATTTGAGAACTTCGGGCCGAAAATGGTCGCCGTGTTTATTGGGGAAGGAATGGATCAGGAGGAAATAAAAAACAATTTATCCAAATGTTACGCCCAACCAGACGCCGAAGCACCCTGCCAGTAATGACAGGGTGCTTTTGTATGGGGGTACTATTTACGCACCCGCTTCGATCGTGCTCTCTTCTTCTTGACCCACGCGTTCATACTCGGTCAAGACAGCAGCTTGGATCTTTTCACGGGTAGTCGAAGAAATCGGATGGGCGATATCGCGGAATTCTCCGTCAGGTGTACGTTTGCTCGGCATTGCAACAAACATACCGTTGTTTCCGTCAATGACACGGATATCATGAACCACGAACTCATGGTCAATTGTAATGGATGCAATCGCTTTCATCCTACCATCCGTATTCACTCGGCGCAGTCTTACGTCTGTAACTTCCATCTAGTTCACTCCCTTTATCTATGAAACGCGTTTAGGAGTATTTCCACCCTCTGGGTAAATATTCCTGCTGATGTTATGCAATTTTTAAAAAAATATATAAATATGTTCATAACATCACCGCTTTACACATGCTTCTTCGTACTACTAATGGTATATCCAACGCAAAAACAGCCTGACGCAACTGCATCAGGCTGTTTCATGCTTTCATTGATTGGACCGGGTTATGTTTACGCCTCGATATAAGCGACAATTTCGATCTCGACCTTTACGTCGCGCGGCAGGCGTGCCACTTCTACGGTGGAGCGAGCTGGCTTGTGGTCGCCAAAATATTGGCCGTACACTTCGTTCAACTGCGCAAAGTCGTTCATGTCCTTGATGAAAACAGTCGCCTTCACCACGTTGGAAAGGGTTCCTCCTGCTTCCGCCAGGACGGCTTGGATATTGGAAAATACTTGGTGGGTTTGTTCCACGATGTCGCCTTCTACCAGAGTGCCGTCTGCACGCAGCGGAATTTGACCGGATGCAAACAGAAACGGACCAACTTTTGCAGCCTGGCTGTACGGGCCGATTGCTGCCGGAGCTTTGTCAGTTGAAACAAAAGAGATTGCCATTCTTATCTACTCCCCTCTATTTTCAAAAAAACTGCCTAGCTCAATTTCAATCTGCTTGCCCTTGAAGTCGACATCCTGCAGCTTGGCAAGAGACACGTATTCATCAATCAAACGCTCGGAAACATCTGCGGTCGTCTCTACCAGCACTCCGCAGCCTACGACAGTCGCCCGGAACTCCTGGAGCAGATCAATCATGCCGCGCAGCGTGCCGCCCGCCTTCATGAAGTCGTCCACGATCAGGACGCGGGACTGCTCGGCCAATCCGCGGCGAGCAAGAGACATCGTCTGAATCCGCTTGCTCGAACCAGATACGTAATTGATGCTAACCACAGAACCTTCCGTTACTTTGTTGTCACGACGCACGATGACAACGGGCACGTTCAAAAACATGGCGGTCGCATAAGCGAGCGGAATCCCCTTCGTCTCCACCGTCATGACGACATCGACGTTTTTGTCCGCATAAGCGGTGGCAAACAGCTTGCCGATCTTCGCCATAGTCGCTGGATTGCCGAGAATGTCGGACATGTACAAATATCCGCCTGGCAAAAGTCTTTCCGGATTGGCCAATTGCTCGATCAGTTCGCGCATGAAGTGAAGAGCCTCTTCCGTTTTTACCTGGGGAATATACTTCACTCCGCCTGCCGCTCCCGCCACCGTTTTCAACAAGCCGACACCCTGAACCTCAAACGCTTCCTTGATGATCGACAGGTCTTCACTGATGGATGATTTCGCCGCGCCGTACTGTTCCGCAAACAGAGTGAGAGGAGTCAGCGTATGGGGATGGGCGAGCAAGTGCTGCGTCATGTCTACCAGACGTGCACTTCTGCGCAATTTCTTCATGGCTCTTCCTCCAAAACCGAATATTATGCTGCTAATGTATCATTTTTATACGTGTTCATGCAAGTATTTCCCCTTCTTGGGAGCCTAACATTCGGACAACAAACACATCTTTGACAAATCCTCTGAGCGCATTGTAGATCCGATGCACTTTCGCTTCCTTTTGCACGAGGGCAAATACTGTCGGTCCGCTGCCGGACATCAATACTCCGTCGGCTCCGGAAGCGATCATCAGCTCCTTGATTTGCCGCACTTGCGGATAGAGCGAGAGCGTGACGTTTTCCAGCACGTTTCCGAGCGACTGGCACATCAGGGAAAAATCTTGCTCGGAAACAGCCCGGAGCATTTGTTTTGTATCGGGATGATTGTCGATTTTGTCGACACGCAAGTTTCCATATACATCAGGAGTGGACACGCCGATTGGCGGCTTCGCCAGGATGACCCAGCAAGGAGCGGGCGTTTCCAGATGCGTGATTTGCTCGCCGCGCCCTTTTGCCAGCGCGGTTCCTCCATAGACGCAAAAAGGGACGTCAGAACCGATTTCTGCGCCGATTTCCGCAAGCTCGTCCACGGTCAAGCCGAGATTCCACAACTGGTTCAAACCGCGCAGCGTCGCTGCCGCATCACTGCTGCCGCCCGCCAGTCCGGCTGCGACCGGGATCTGTTTGTCGATATACAATCGTACGCCTTGGCGCACTTGATAGCGTTCTTTTAAAAGCACTGCCGCTTTATAAGCATGATTGCGGATATCATCCGGTACGAAGCTGGCAGAGCAGTCCAGCGTAATCTCACCATCTTCGCGCAGAGTCAGGTCTACACGATCTGCCAAGTCGACGGTAGTCATCACCATTTCTACTTCGTGATAACCGTCCGGCCGTTTGGCAAGCACATCAAGGGTCAGGTTGATTTTGGCCGGAGCTTTGACCGAGATACGCACGTTGTTCACCTCTGCCTACTTTACTAAATTTCCTAGTCTCTTATTGTAGCATAGCCAATCTCTCTCCTGCCACTTGAACCCCCCAAAAAGAACAGGATCGAGATCATTATGGTTATTTCGAAAATTCAGCAGTGTTTTCGGCAGCAAAAAAGCCGGGAAGCCCCGGCCCTGTCAACGAGTCTGTATGGTATTCTCCGTGAGATTGGATGTGTCCGCCTGCGTCCAACACCGGGCTATGACCGTCTTGCGGCCAGCGCCTCTTCAGCAAGCTGTACAGCCCGCTTCACCATGTTTCCCGCGTCACGCGTCGTGATGCCTCCCCAACCTTCTGCTTGTACCTTGTCGTAAAAGCCAAGCTCCTTGGCGAGTTCCATCTTGAACTGCTCCGACATCATTCCTCGTCTGCGACCCATAGCATCCTCCCTTCCCGTTGACAGGTATAGTGTGCTCCAAGTCCAGACTTTTCATCTTGTCACCCAAATATTTACAACCTTTTGATAGCAAAAATAAAACAGTAGAACCCAAAAGGGCTCTACTGTTGTACAAATGTGATGCGGATGTGCTCGTTTTCGCGGCACACCGTCAACTCTACTGTTTCCGTCAAGATGTCAGCGTAGCTGTAAGAGACCCGCTCAAAGAGTTGATCGTCATCAAGCTTTACCACAAACACAGATGGGTATGTTTCTTCGAGGATGCCACTTCGTTCGACGGTTTTTCGGCGACCTCCATTGGCTTTCAGAAGGATGCGCTCACCAATGTGCCCGTCTAAACTGCGTTTAATGTCAAGTAACGCGTTTCTTGCCATTGTTCCATCCACCTCGCTTACATCTATTATAACAGCTCACATATATTTTGTCAAAGAAATAAAAAATTATAGCAACCCTGTAGATATTTTGTCAACGGGGTTTTTTTCATAAAAAAAGTAGATATTTGTCACCACTTCTGCATAGTATGTGCAGGCTTTTGCAAAACCTTGCTCCCGCAACGCTTTCCGGTGATAGCTTGCCCGCTGCGAAGCCTTTTTTTACGCCAAAATCGACAAAAAAACCTCCGTTTTTGGCTTTTTCAGTACAAAAACGGAGGCCAAGTTTGTCTTATTGCCCAATCAGGCCGCGCCGCAAGCCTTCGTTGGCTAGGCGGGCGAACTCTTCGATGCTGAGGGTTTCGCCGCGTCTGGTCGGTTCGATGCCGATGTCGGCGAGCATCTGTATTACTTCATCCTTTTGTGTTTTGAGAAACAGACCGTTCATCAGGTTGTTCAACAACGTTTTCCGGCGCTGGGCGAACGAGCTGCGCACCACGCGGAAAAACACGTCCTGGTCGTCCACATCGACAGGCGGACGATCTCTGACCTTGAGCCGGATCACCGCAGAATCGACGTTCGGACGAGGAATAAACACACTGGCCGGGACGATCATCGCGACTTCTGTTTCCGCATAAAACTGCGCCGCTACCGAGAGAGAGCCGTAGTCTTTCGTTCCGGGCTTGGCCGCGATTCTCTCAGCCACTTCCTTTTGGATCATCACGACGATGTTCTCAAGCGGCAGCCTTTCTTCCAGGAGCTTCATCAAAATCGGCGTCGTCACATAATAGGGCAGATTGGCTACGACGCTCAGCTTCTCTACCCCGGAGAGCTTCTCGGCAATCAGCGCTTTCAGATCAAGCTCCAGCACGTCTCCATGCACGACTTCGATATTTTCATAGGGCGACAGCGTGTCCTGCAAAATAGGCAGAAGCCGCTGGTCAATCTCAATCGCCATGACCTTGCCTGCTGCTCGTCCCAATTGCTCGGTCAAAGCGCCGATGCCTGGCCCGATTTCGATTGCGCCTTTGTCCTTCGTCAGATCGGCTTCGGCGACAATGTTATGCAAAATGTTCGTGTCCACCAAGAAGTTTTGTCCCAGGCTCTTTTTAAAGGAGAAGCCGTACTTCTCCAAAATTTCCTTCGTTCGCGTAGGTGTGGCAATATCCTTGCCTGTTGCTTGCGTCATCGCTTACTCCCTCTCTTTGTTGATGGCTTCTATCGCCGCCTCAAATTCCGCGCGACTGATCTGAAAGGCATTGAGCCGTTGCAGCATTTGCTTGGCGTTGGCGTATCCGATGCCCAATGCTTCGCCCAGCTTGATTCTCCGCTCCTTGGCGTCGCCGCCTGACGTCAATCCGTTTTTCAGAAGATCGTCAGCCGTAATCTCCCCGACCGTTTCCGCCATCTCTGTGCGGACTTCCGAGAGCGCGCGAACAATCACGTCAGGAGAAGCGTTCTCTACCCCGATATCGCCCTTTTTCGTGCCGTCCTCTTGCGTGATAAAGGCGTGCTTGCAGCCCGGCACCGATCGGCTGATAATTTTGCGGATGCGCTCCCCCTGGTAATCCGGGTCGGTAAAAATAATGACGCCGCGCTTTTGCTGTGCCAGCCGGATTTTTTCGATCGTTCTGGCGTGGATGGCGGAGCCGCCTGTCTCAATCGTGTCCGCGTTAACTGCCCGCTTGATCGCAGCGGTATCGTCTCTCCCCTCCACCACAATCACTTCTTTTATCTTCATCATGTACTCCCACTTTCGTACGATGTCGCTTTTGGTCATAGTGTTCCAAAAAAATCAGGCGAAAAGCCCTTGTTTCGCGAAACGTTTCTGCGCTTTGAACCGTCTAACTATCAAACAGCTTATCACGACTATTCCCAAAACGCCAAAGACAAAAGACAGGAGCTGTTCGCCCCTGTCTTACGGTTTCTGCGGCCCGATTATATAGACGGTTTTGTTGCGCTTGCGGCCAAATTGAACAGCCTCTGCCTCCGTGCTTACAAACACGTCAATTTTGCCGCCACGCATCGCTCCGCCCGTGTCTTCTGCCCGGCGATACCCAACGCCCTCGATGTAAACCCACCAGCCATACGGAATCACTTTTGGATCTACAGCGATGGTATGACCTGCCTTGGCCTTCACGCCCGTCGCCGTGCGGCCGTAGCCTGGCGAGCTAGGGTGTTTGCCTCCCCCCGCAGGAGAATAGGCGGTCAAGGTAACCCCGTTCAGTACTTTTTTCGGCCTAAATACTTTTCCACCACGCGAGACCATACCCGTTGCTGAAGCGACCAAGACCCGTTGCGACGGATCGTTGTTTTGCAGCGCAGGAACTGCCGTTCCTACCGCCACGATCTGGTCTTTCTTCGGCACAAGCACGTCTCTTGTCACCAGTTCACGGGAGACCTCCTTCCCGTCTTCCATAACCAGCTTGTAGTGTGCAATAGCCTTACCCTCTTGCCCGTTTTGCAATACACGGGACTTGCCTTTCTCTAACGCTGGATCGTTTTTGCGTATTTCCTGGAAAGTAACTCGCTCCTCGACTTTTACCATCTGCTCGACGACGCGCTTGATCGTGATTGTCGAGTCTTTGGTCAGCGAGGCGCTCAAGGCCGGCTCCACCCGGTCCTTTTCACCTAGCGCAATGCCGCTGTCCTTCAACGCGCCAGCAACATCGCGGCTAAGCGTCAGTATCGTTTTTGTCTGCCCGTCAACCTGGACCGGAATGGACCAGGCTGTATGTAAAGTAATCATTGCTCCGTCTGATAGCTTCGTCTCAGGTGTTGGTTGAAGGGAATCCTTTTCCGTTACCGTAATGTTTCGCTCGGTCAAGAACTGCTCAACGGTACTCGCTTTGGTAGCTACCGTCTGGCTTTCTCCGTCCAACGAAAAAGTGACCTGTTTTGGCTGGGTAGCCTGGGCAGAGAAATAGCCAATCATGGGAATGAGAACAAGAGAGAGGACGCCAAAAAGAACAAGTCCCCGATTCTTATACCTTTCCCATATCGCGCGTAACTCCATTTCCCACACTCCTTTTCCTAGAAAAGCACGAGGCTTCTCCTGTCTAGCCAGGTAAGGGTCGATGTAATTGCACTAATATTCTGGAAGTGGCCAGTACTTAGCAAGGTCGGCTTTGATTGTATGTCACTTTCCCGGCTTTGTCAAATTTACCCTCCCTTGGCCGAAGCGATAATGCTAACAGACTAGCAAAAAACAGATGGCGAATGGTAGCAGATTCCTGTCGAGGAGCCGTGTCGGATGGACAATAATCGTTCGACACATTGTTCAAGGTATGCGCCACCAAAAACGAGTAGAACAACAAGATCGAGGAACAAAAAAACGGGAAATCACGTGATATGTCGTGATTTCCCGTTTTTGCTTGCGGTTTGTTTACGGTTGAAGGCGGAACAGACGCCTTGCGTTTTCCGTCGTGATTTGCGCCATTTCTTCGTAAGACAGGCCGCGAATGTTCGCCATTTCTTCGCAGACGTAGCGCACGTAGCCACTCTCATTTCGCTTGCCGCGGAACGGGTGAGGAGTGAGGTACGGGCAGTCTGTTTCTATCAACAGCTTGTCGAGCGGTACTTTGGCCGCTACTTCTTTTGGCTGCTTCGCGTTTTTGAAAGTCAGCGGGCCGCCGAACGAGATGTAAAAATTCATGTCCAGCGCCTGCTTCGCTGTCTCCCAGCTACCCGAGAAGCAGTGCATGATTCCCCCGACTTCTGCTGCCTTCTCTTCTTTGAGGATCGTCAAAACATCCTGGTGAGCGTCCCGGTTGTGGATGATGATCGGCATGTCGAGTTTTCGCGCCAGACGAATCTGCTTGCGGAACACTTCGGCCTGCACGTCTTTTGGCGACGTATCCCAGTAGTAGTCGAGGCCCATTTCGCCCAGCCCCACTACTTTCGGATCACGACTCAGCTCCTCGATCCATTCCAGATGCTCGTCTGTCATATCTTTTGCGTCCTGAGGGTGCCATCCTACGACTGCGTAAATAAAATCATAGGTTTTCGCCAGCTCCATGCAGGTCGGGATGGTTTCCGCGTTAAACCCGATGTTCACGATCGTGCTGACGCCGTTTTCCCGCGCGCGGGCAATGACCTCCTCGCGATCCTCGTCGAATTCCTTCGCGTTCAGATGCGCGTGCGTTTCGAATAGCAAAATAGGTCCTTCCTTTCCTAGCCCTCGTTACTTCACAATCGCTCCGTTTGGCATGCTCGGATCGACTGTCGCCAGCGTCAGTTGGTCGCCTGCGGATGCTGCCAGGATCATGCCCTGCGACAGCTCGCCACGCAGCTTGACTGGCTTCAGATTGGCGACGAGGATTACTTTTTTGCCGACCATTTCTTCCGGAGTGTAGTATTTGGCGATACCGGATACAACCTGGCGTTTTTCATAGCCGAGGTCGAGTTGCAAAATCAACAGCTTGTCGGCGTTTGGATGCTTCACACATTCTACTACTTGTGCGACACGCAGCTCTACTTTGCCAAAATCGTCGATGCCGATCTCGTCTTTGGCATCTGCTGGTTTTTCCGTTACTTCAGCTTGGTTGGCAGTCGTTTCGTTCACAGGTGCTTCCCCTTTCAATGCGTCTTGCTTTTTCTTGTTTTCCTCTGCTTGGCGGCGCGCTTCTGCTGTCGATTCGTCGATGAAGGCCAGCTCAGCCTGCACGTCCAGGCGCGGGAACAGCAGCTCTTTGCGGCTGACAGTGCTTCCGGCAGGCAATCCGCCCCAGACGCCGGCAGATTCCCAGCTTGTTGCCTGCTCGTTGCCCAGGATTCCGAGTTGGTCCCAGATTTTCGCCGGAGCTTTGGTCATGAACGGCTGAATCAAAATGGAGACGATGCGGATGCTCTCCGCAAGATTGTACATGACCGTTGCCAGACGTCCCTTGGTTTCTTCCGATTTTGCCAGATTCCACGGCATCGTTTCGTCGATGTATTTGTTGGTGCGTCCTACCAGCTCCCAGATGTGGGCAAGCGCGTTGGAGAAACGCATTTCTTCCATATGCTCCTCGACCAGCGCCTTTGTTTTCATCGCCAGGCCGATCAGGCTGTCATCCGGCTCTCCGGCATCTTGTGCGGCTGGCACGATGCCATCGAAATATTTTTCGATCATCGTAGTGGTACGGCTCAGCAGGTTGCCGATGTCGTTTGCCAGATCGTAGTTCAGACGCTGGATAAACGATTCCGGTGTGAAAATGCCATCCTGGCCGAAGTTGATCTCGCGCAGCAGGAAGTAGCGCACGCCATCGGAGCCATAGCGATCAATCAGCAGCTTCGGATCAATGACGTTGCCTTTGGATTTGGACATTTTTCCGTCCGGCATCAGCAGCCAGCCATGACCGAAAACTTGTTTTGGCAGCGGCACATCGAGCGCCATCAGCAAAATCGGCCAGTAGATCGTATGGAAGCGCAAAATGTCTTTTCCCACCATATGCACATTCGCAGGCCAGAAACGGCGGTATTTGCTGTCGTCGTCAGACAAGTAGCCGAGCGCGGAAATGTAGTTGGTCAACGCGTCGATCCAGACGTAAATGACGTGCTCAGGATCGCTCGGCACTTTGATCCCCCAGTCAAACGTGCTGCGGGATACGGACAAATCCTGGAGGCCCGGCTTGAGGAAGTTGTTAATCATCTCGTTGCGGCGGCTCTCCGGTTGGATGAAGTCAGGGTTCGCCTCGATGTGCGCGAGCAATCTGTCCTGGTATTTGGACAAGCGGAAGAAGTAGTTTTTCTCCTTCACTTTTTTCACTTCGCGGCCGCAATCCGGGCAAATGTAGCCTTTGTCGGTCTTACATTGTGTCTCGGTCCAGAAAGCCTCGTCCGGCACACAGTAGTATCCCTCATACTCGCCCAAGTAAATGTCGCCCTGATCGAGCAGACGCTGGAACACTTTTTGCACGACTTCCTTATGACGCGGCTGCGTGGTGCGGATGAAATCGTCGTAGGAGATGTCCAGTTTTTGCCACAGGTCGCGAATCCAGTCAACAACCGGATCGATGAACTCCAGCGGCTGTTTGCCGTCTTCGGCTGCGCGCTCCTGAAGCTTTTGTCCATGCTCGTCCGTACCTGTCAGGTAGTAGACGTCATAGCCGCGCAAACGTTTGTAGCGCGCCAGAGCATCACAAGCAATTGTCGTGTAGGCATTGCCGATGTGCAGCTTGTTGCTTGGATAGTAAATCGGTGTGGTGATGTAATATGTTGGTTTCATGCAACCTAGCCCCTCCTGATAACGTTTAGAAAAATAGAAAAGCCCACCCCAAAAATTGGGGCGAGCTCTAACTCGCGGTACCACCCAAATGCTCCGTTCCCCTCGCGGACAACGGACTTGGTGAGTCTGAAACAGACTCTGCCCGTAACGTGGGCCGACGTCACAAACTACTGGGCACGGTCATTTCCGTGGCTGTTCATCTGCAAGACTCTGGGGCCATGTTCAGCCTGCTCGCTTATGCCGGTTTTCAGCTACCCCGGCTCTCTGGGATAAGGAGGATCGGCTTACTCTTCCCATCATAGTCGTTTTGCTATCAATTCCCTCATTTACCCTCTATTGTACACGACCGACTTGTTTTGTAAACATCCAGGAGGGCCGAACGGCTACGATTTATTTTATACATGACAGGAAAAGGCAAAAAAGAGAAGACAAGGCTTTTTTGTCGAATGGGCGCGGCTTTATTCGACATAAAGTGACCGATTCGACACGCATTTCTCCCAGTTAATTTTATCCATAAAATTTTCTATACCGTTTCCATTTTTCTACGAAACGCTGATATATCAGCTTTCCTGTTTTCAAAAAAAACTTTGCTTTTCAAAGATTTGTCAAAATGATGTTGACACCTTTGGGAATCGCTGGTATGATAATCCCAACAGATAATGTCGAATATTGACGATTAATGATGAGCGTTTACCAATACATCGACATATGAAGACTTGAGAGGAGAATTTACTATGATGAAATCAACAGGGATTGTTCGTAAAGTAGATGAACTGGGTCGTGTCGTTATTCCGATCGAATTGCGCCGCACACTGGGCATCGCGGAAAAAGACGCATTGGAAATTTACGTAGATGGCGAGCGCATCATCCTGAAAAAATACGAGCCTGCTTGCATCTTCTGTGGAAACGCTGATAAAGTATCTCATTTTAAAGGTAAAATCGTGTGCCAGGATTGCCTGACCGAGATGCCTGTTGTTAAACGCTAAACACTCATTTCCATACGTACTTGATTTACATACGATATGCCTTCGCAAAGGGACAAGCTTCGCGGAGGCTATTTGTATTGCCTGCGTCGCTGCTGCGCTGGTTGATCGGACGAAAAGAAAAAGCCGACCCGTTCGGTCAGCTTCCTGCTCATCTTACTCGTCTTCCTGGTCGCGGTGGTATTCGTTGTAGACGTCGCGCTTGGGCAAACCGCGATCGTCTGCCGCCTGTTTGATCGCCTCTTTTTTGCTCAAGCCTTGCTCGCAGTAATGCTCGACATGCTGGACAATGCTCAACTGCTGCCACCAGATGTTTTCCTCGTCTGCTTCAGCAGCGGTTGTGCCTGTAAAGCCTTCGACAATCACGCAAAACTCGCCGCGCACTTCGCCATTGCCCAGCCATTCCAGCAGCTCATCAAAAGTGCCGCGCACGAACTCTTCGTAGCGCTTGGTCAGCTCGCGCGCCAGCACGGCCCGCCGATTCCCCCACGCTTCCCGCATGGCCGCAATCGTCTTCTCGATGCGGTGCGGCGCTTCATAAAAAATCAGCGTCTCCGGGTAGCGCTTGAGTCGTTCCAGCTCTTCGCGCCGCTCCTTGTTTTCCCGGCCGATAAAGCCGCAAAAGACAAAGCGGTCTGTCGGCAGCCCCGAAGCGATCAACGCCGTCAGCCCTGCGTTGGCTCCTGGCACCGGAACGACGGGGTATCCGGCAGCGACCGCATCGCGCACGAGATCAGCGCCCGGATCGGATATCGCCGGAAGTCCGGCGTCGCTCACCAGCGCGATCTGTTTTCCTTCGGCCAGCCATTGCAGCAGCCCCTGACCGCTCGCTTCCTTATTATGTTCGTGATAGCTCACGGTGCGCTTTTCGATTTGAAAATGGTTCAACAGCTTCCTTGTTTGACGCGTATCCTCGCAGGCAATCACATCAACCGCCCGCAGCGTTTCCAGGCAACGGACCGTCATATCATCGAGATTGCCGATTGGCGTAGCGACCAGATACAGGACACCTGTTTCTTCCTGCGCAAAGCTGCGCTGTATATTCATCGCGGCGTCCCTCCAATCAACTGTTCTTTTTGCTTGCGATTCAGCCGTTTGATTCCTTCCTCGCGCTTCAAGCCCCACGAACGGTCAGGCCCTTCTTCCCAAAAGACAAGCGCAAGCGGCCCGCGCCCTCTGGTGTATTTCGCCCCTTTGCCTTCATTGTGCATCGCCAGGCGGCGCAGCAACTCCGTCGTATAGCCGGTGTACAAGGAGCCGTCCGCGCAGGCGAGAATGTAGACAAAATGGCTTTTATGCGAGGGAATCTCGTCTGCCGAAGTAAATTTCTTGCAGTTCTTCACAGTATTCCTCACCATTCTCATAGACAATCAGCGGCGGCTGAATCCTCAGCTCCGGCTTGCCACCCCTGATTCCTTCGATCAGCACCATATTCGGCTCGGCTTCCTTGCGCGGGTAAACCAGACGCATCCGCTTCGGCTCGATTCCGTACTGGCGCATCAAGGAAATAATGTCGATCAACCGCGTCGAGCGATGAACGAGAGCGAGCTTGCCGCCGTTTTTCAACAACTGGCTGCCCACGCGAATGACGTCTTCCAGCGAGAGCAAAATCTCATGACGGGCGATTGCAAAATGCTCGCTTACATTTTTCTCCCCGCTCGTCGCAGGCATATAAGGCGGATTGCACGTAATCAGATCGAATTTCCCGTGCCCGAAAAGCGATACCGCGTCCTTGACATCTCCGTGGTGCATCTCGATCCGCTCCGTCAGTCCGTTGAGCGTCACGTTGCGGCTCGCCATGTCGAACAGCCGCTGCTGAATTTCGATGCCATCAAAACGCGCTTCCGGTGTGCGCGTGGTCATGATAAGCGGGATCGCTCCGTTGCCCGTGCACATGTCGAGCACTCTCCCGCGCTTGGGAACGGACGCAAACCGCGCCAGCAGCACGGCGTCCATCGAAAAACAGAACACCTCGTGGCTCTGGATAATTTTCATTTCGTGAGTCAATAAATCGTCAATGCGCTCCGCATCATAGAGCGGCACGTTAATGACTGGTTCCATCCTTTGTTCCCTACTCCTTTTTTCCTTGTCTTGGAAAAAGCGACCTGACACGTGGCACAGGTCGCTTTCTCCATGTGGTGATCGCTCGTCACCTTTTATTTTTGAGGGCCGCCGCTCAAAAACGAGAGACAGAACAGACAATCCCCTTCTTTGCGCAGACTGCCGAAATGCACGTTGCAGATGTGAAACCCTTCTGCATACAGGCGGGCAAGGTTGTCGTACCCTTCCCCGACCACGGCTTTTTTCGCTTTCTCCTTGGCGACAGGGTTTGCTCCCTTTTGTTTTGCCGGAGAGCCAGTCTTTTTCTTTTCCAGTCGGTTGCGAAGATGCTGGTTTTCAACGAGTAATTGGGCGTTTTCCTCCATCAAAACGACGATGACGTCTTTCAACTCACCGATCTCTTTGTACAGGTCCCCAATTCGTTCTTCAATGCTCGCCATCTTGACGAAGATTTCCCGTTTGTCCACTAGCTCACCTCTCCCCTACCCCCACACTTTATTCATAGGTGGGGAGCCCTATCGCAATCTCATCTAAACCAAACTCTGTGATGCGTTTGTCGATCGAAAGCTCCACCTGAACGGACTGATCCAGTACGTTAACGGAAACGACTCGTCCATTTCCCATCGGGGTAGTGACCATTTTGCCGACATCCGGCATTTCATCACGCGTGCTTTCGTAGTTGTCATTCTCGTATTTTAAACAGCACATCAACCGACCGCACAGACCGGAGATTTTTGCTGGATTCAACGAAAGGTTTTGATCCTTGGCCATTTTAATCGAAACAGGCTCGAAATCGCCGAGGAAAGTCGAACAGCAAAGCAGCCTGCCACAGGGGCCAATGCCGCCCAGCATCTTCGCTTCGTCACGCACGCCAATCTGACGCAGCTCAATGCGAGTGCGGAACACGGAAGCGAGGTCTTTTACCAGCTCGCGGAAATCAACCCTGCCGTCCGCGGTAAAATAAAAAATGATCTTGTTGCGGTCAAATGTGTACTCCACATCGACCAGCTTCATATCGAGCTTGTGCTCCTTGATCTTCGTCTGGCACACGGCAAAGGCATTCTTGGCAGCTTGCTTGTTTTCATCAACCTGCTTTGCGTCTTTTTCGTCAGCCATACGAATGACCTTTTTGAGCGGTAACACCACATCGGACTCAGCGACTTCTTTTTTGCCGATGACGACCTTGCCATATTCGACCCCTCTCGCCGTTTCGACGATTACGGTGCAATCTTTCTCTATCGGCAGTCGGTCAGGGTCGAAGTAATATATTTTGCCCGCTTTTTTAAAACGGACCCCAACAACCTCATACAAGGGTTATCCCTCCTGGAATTGAAGAACCAACCGCTCAAGAGCCAACTGTGCGTTGGCGTTTCGCTCTATCCGATTTTTCGTATCCATGACCAAATCTATCCCATGCAAGAGCTCAGCTTTTGTCCATACCAGTGCTTGTCCTTGCAGCACATCCTGTTGGTCGCTGTTAATGAGATGGGCATGCCTGCCTACTTGCACATACAGGATATCGCGCAGCCAAAGGATGAGCAAATCTAAAAAGAGGGGTAGTTCCTCTTTGATTTTGTCGCTCTTTTGCAACATATCATGGATGGTGAAGAGCGCAGACGAATTACGCTGTTTGCACTCATGGCTCAATTGTATCACTAGATTTCTTAGCTGTGCAAACGATTCTGATTGGCTGAGTGCCTTGGCCTCTTCCACATTTGTCGTAATGTGGGAGGCAACCTGCGCCATCCCGGCTGTAATGCCGTCTGCCCGGAGTTGTTCGGCGATCGCTTCGGCAGAAAGTGGCGAGAATTGAACGATTTGGCATCGGGATAAAATCGTCGGGAGGATCGAGTGGCTGTGTTCCGTCAACAGCAAGGCAAGCACGCCAGCGGGCGGCTCCTCCAAAAACTTCAGCAGGCTGTTGGAGGCCTGGGTCGTCATTTTGTCGACGTGTTCAACGATGTACACCTTGTGCCCGGACTCTACCGCACGCATCGCCATTTCTTTTTGCAGCGCGCGAATCTGGTCGATTTTTATTGAGGCCCCGTCCGGTGTAATAAACAGCACATCGGGGTGGTTTCCCCCTTCAATCCGCCTGCATGTAACACAGGCCCCGCAGGCGTCCGCTTCCCTTTCCGGACAAAAAAGGGACTTCGCCAGATGCAGGGCCATCTGCTTTTTGCCTGCTCCCTTGGGACCGGCGAGCAAATAAGCGTGCGCCAGTCTGTTGTTGAGCAGGCTATGGTACAGCAGCTCCGAAGCGCGTGGCTGCTGGGAAAAACGGGTCCATGTCATAATGGTTTCACACCCACTAAAAATACAAATTAATCAGCATGCCGCGGATTTCACCAATCCGGGCCAACAAATCAATCGTCGGTGCCTGATCGCTAAGCAACTCGTCTGTCAGACGCAACAGCTCGGCATCGACCTGTTTGACGATTTTGTAAAGCCTGCTACGGCCTCGCCGATTCATTCCTCGCCGGTCATCCAGGGCGACGCCGTACTTGACGGCTTCCTCCATGAACTGTTTGACGAGGTTTTTATAGGAATAGAAGTCGCGAACCGAGCGGGATCTGGCGAGAATTTGCCCCATCCTGTCAATGTCGCCGAGCAGCCGGTTGAGCAGCTCCTGGGACATGCGCTCGTCTTCTCCTTGCATCATCGTGCCAAAATTCAGCTTTTCGAGCTGAGGATTTCTCCGCGAATCCGCGGTTTTTATCATGTCCAGCTTAGGTCTTGGCCCGTCGCCGATTTTCATCACGCCACCCCACAGAACCGATCAGTAGAGGATTTTTTCCCCGTTAGATCAAGTATAAACGAAAGCGGCGAAAAAAGAGAGCAGGAACCTGTAGATTGGAAGAAGGATTCATTGCAGTTGCGCCGGGTCGCATTGCGTCAAAACGAGTGGAACTCTCCGACGTCGAGCACAAACACAGCGGCTCCGCCCACTTGCACTTCCAACGGGTACGGCATGAACGAATCTACCGCATTGCTGAGAGGGGAAACGGGAGTGACCATTTGCTTGCGGGATTTGCAGTGGTGCGCAATGATGTCGATTACTTCCGGCACGCTTTCGTCAGACGTACCGATCAAAAACGTTGTGTTGCCAGCTCGCAAAAAGCTTCCGGTACTGGCGAGCTTCGTCGCGCGAAACCCTTTCTTCACCAGTTGTTGAGACAGACGACCACTATCTTTGTCCTGGACGACCGCAACTACCATTTTCATCGGCTATCACCCTTTCCGCAAGAATCAATCCCGCATGGTTTGCTTCATTGTATGAAAAACACGTAGGCTTGGTACGATATTTCGCCTAAACATATTATACAGTATGTACCTGTACATGCGGTACTGCGAACCTTACAATCTGGCAAGCAATGCGCGCAGTGCCGACTCGTACACCTGCTCCATCGGTTGCTCGGCATCAATGACGACAAAGCGCTCCGGCTCTCTTTCCATCACCAGTCGGTACCCTTCCCTGACCAGATGGTGAAAGCGGATGTCTTCCAGATCGAGGCGATTGACCTCCCGGCCGCGCGCTTTGTTGATCCGCGCAAGCCCCGTCTCGGGCTTCACGTCAAAAAACAGCGTCAGCTCCGGCATGCAATCCCCGACGGCAAAGCGGTTGATCTCGTACACTGCATCAATGCCAAGTCCCCGCGCATGGCCTTGGTAAGCAAGGCTGCTGTCGATGAAACGGTCGCACAGCACGAGCTTGCCAGCCGCCAGAGCCGGCAGCACTTTTTCCGCCAAATGTTGGCGTCTCGCCGCAGCGTACAGCAGCGCTTCCGTCCGCTCGTCCATCTGTGTATGCGCCGGATTGAGGATGATTTCCCTGATTTTCTCCGCAATATCAATACCGCCCGGCTCGCGCGTCAACAGCACGTCCACTCCGCGCGCGCTCAGCTCCTCGTACAGCTTGGCGATCACGGTCGATTTCCCCGCTCCTTCGCCGCCTTCGATTGTAAAAAATCGGCCTTTTTGTCCTGTTGTCACTTCCATACTCCTTCCGTACCTGCTGTCACAGGCCGCATGCTTGCCAGCTATAAATTAACGCAATACTTGAATCGTTTGCAGCCGATCATCCTGTACCCCGTGAAAACGGGTATGTCCCCTCCGCAGCTCGGCAAGCATCGCCAAGCCTTCCTCGTCCATGCGCTCTCCCGGCACCAACACCGGAATGCCTGGCGGATAAGGGATGACCATCTCCGCAACTACCCGTCCCAACGCCCGCTCCAGCGGAATCGTCTCCCGCGGACGGTCGACAGCCTCGTGCATCGGCACAGCCTGCTTGCGCAAGTAATGCGAGGAGACTACGCCATGCAGCAAAATCCGCTCCTCTTCCAGCTCTACCTCCGGCGAGATGGATTCCAGCAAGCGAAGGAGCGCCTCCAGATCCCGCAGAGAGGTTCCCGCTGACGCGGCCAACAGCACGTGCGACTCGTCGGCCAGCTCGGGAAAAAGTCCGTGCCTTTCCATCAATTCCTGCAGGGCAAACCCGCTCATCTGTCCGGTTCGCAAATGCAAAAACAGCTTCAACGGATCAAATGTCGTGTACACCCGGCTTGCGCACGGCTGCGGCCACTCCAGCCACTCCATCTGGGCTGTTCGCTCCTGCAGCTTGTCCAAAAGCGGCAGCAGCCGCTCCCATTCCTCGTGAGCCTCCAACGCCAGATGGCGTCTGGCCAGGTCGAGCGAAGCCATCAAAACATACGACGGGCTGGAAGACTGTAGCATGGCAAGCTGCCGATACAGCCGTTCCCGGTCTATTCGTTCGCCCTGCAAATGCAGCATGGAGGACATCGTCATGGCCGAAGCCATTTTATGCGTGGACTGCACGGCCGCATCCGCCCCCGACTGCATCGCCGAGAGAGGAAAAGCCGGATGGAAGCCAAAGTGCGCTCCATGCGCTTCGTCGATCAACAGCGGAATGTCGTGCCGATGCACGATTGCCGCCATTTTTGCCAAGTCGATCCCCATCCCGTAGTAGGTTGGATTCGTCAAAAAAACAGCCTTGGCATCCGGGTGTGCTTGCAGGGCACGCTCCACATCCTCGCGTCTGACTCCCGCAGCCACGCCTGTTGCCAAATCTACGGCCGGCACCAAAAATACAGGCGTCGCCCGCGCCAGGATGATTCCGTGAAAAACAGATTTATGGCAGTTGCGTTGTACCAAAATTTTATCTCCAGGCCGGCATACCGTCATGATGAGGGCGATGTTTCCGACTGTACTGCCGCCAATCAAAAATCTCGTCTCTTCGGCTGAAAAAGCCTCCGCAGCCAACGCCTGGGCTTCTGCAATCACGCCCTGGGGCTGGTGCAGGTCATCGGTTCCGGTGATTTCTGTCAAATCCAGCTCCAGTATGGATTGAAACCGCTGCTTGGCGTGGCTGTCAAAGCTGTGGCCCATCTTGTGTCCTGGCACATGAAACGGATGCGGGCAATGCCTCGCGTGCCGTTCCAGATGTTCATACAGGGGCGCACGCTTTTGCCGCTCCCGAAATTCAGCATCTCTCGTAAGCACGCGCGACTCACGTCCTTTGTCATGAATGAATTACCCATTATTTTAGCATGATTTGACAAGGGAATAACGGAATTTTGCCAAGCTTTTTGGCAAACGAAAAAAGACACCGGGAATGCCGATGCCTTTTTCCGTCACGCATCTTTTCGCAGCCAAATACGTCTCATCTGGTGGATAAAAAACGGATACTTTTCGTCCTGGACGTCGGTATTTACCATTTCCTGTTCGCATTTCTGGCAAATAAACTGCTCGCAAATGGCGATTCCGTCATTTTGCTCCTGTTCACAGACGATACATCGCTGAGCAACTTTTTCCATAGTAAAACGCCTGCCCTTTTCCTCAATCTACCAACCATTATACCCCATTATAATCGGCATCATTCCCAAACGTTCGTCTTTTCGCCGACAGCTCGGTAACCTTTGCAAAAGAGCTGGGCTTCTTGGGCAGGAAAACAGGAGGCTGCATCAACGACCAGCGATTGTCGCATCGTGTGGGCCAGCTCTTGCAAGGACAGCTCGGCGGCCACCTCCAGCCCGTCACCGATCACAAGCAAATCGGCTTCCTGCACAGCGGCCTTCCAGGAATCGCAACGGACCCACCCCGGACGTGCCTCGTTCGGAAATGGCTCGTCCGTCCCCGTGTACACAGCGACCGCCTTATCGGCAAGCCAGCCTTGGGGCATTTTGTTCCACAAGTCTGCCGGGCCAATCAGCGCGATTCGCTCGATTTTCGTTTTTTGCAGGACATGTTGGCATTCCCGCACGAGCCACGCGCAGACAAGCGAATGATCCTGGTGCACGGGGTCTAACCAGCCTTGCCCGACTCGCGTGTCCAGCCCCAACGCCCGGGACACCTGCTTGAGCGATACGCCGTTGTCGTCACACGCCTCGCCCATCTCCCAATAAAATCGTTCCTTCCACGCCAAATAGCGGGGGAGCTGGCGAATCGCTTCATCTACCTCCCGCCGTCCGCATACCATGGACAATTTGCCGTGGTCAGCGAGCAGCCGACAGAGGCGGCGCATCTGTTGTCCGACCGGACCGCCCCCGAGCAGCACCCGTTCCTTTCCTGACCACAGGCTCATCCGCACCACTTCATACGGCTTTTGGCTGGCCTCGCACGCTGCCGCCAGCTCATCAGCCCAGCCATACGGCGCTTCGTCTCCAAATACAAGCAGCAGAACGGGGCTGTTTTCCTGGCGCAAGCTGTTTCCGCCGAGCTCCTGCAGGCGGCTGTAATCGCCCAACCTCGTCAGCAAAAGCCCGTCCACCTCTTCGGCGGGTTCCTCTTTTTGCGCGACGAGCAGATCAATTCCACATTCTTTTAGCGACTCGCCCCACTTGTGTAAGGTTTGCTCAGCAGCGACCCATAACTTCATACGCTGATGGCGCAAATGTCCTCCTCCTCTCCTCTGGCTTGGCGGCATGTTTCGCCGCATCTTTCGTGCCCAATCACGGCCGATCCCAATTCATTCCTTTTTAGCGTACCCATAAACCGCTTGCCCATCACATCAGCGGCTTCGTTTGCCTGCCGGAAGCGTACTGTTTTCCAGGCCGCAAACGGTTAGAAAACTTGGCTGCGCCAATGGCTTGGCGCAGCCTTAGTTGCACTTATCTGTACAAAAAAGCCGCCAGTCCGGCAAAGGACCAACGGCTTGTCAGCATCAGGTACTGGCTTTCTCAAGATTTGCGACTGTGCGATAATGGGGAAAAGAACAGCAACAGCGTGATCGCTGTCGTACATACATGCCAGTCTCGACAACCAGACCGCAAAGGAAGTGACTTTTTATGAAGGGACATGCCCACCAACATACGATTTACAGCTACAAGCTGCTCTACCGTTTTCGCTGGGGGCTGATCGGGTATTTGCTTCAGCTCGTGCTGATCGGCCTGTCCCTGATCGGCAGCTCCATGCTGTTGCAGGTGCCTGTCGCCTCGCTCGTCGTCACGCTGGCGATCCTGCCCGTTGTGCCGATCTGCCACCTGTTCATTTTTCGGCTCTACGCCCGCCTGCGCTCGCAAAAGCCACGGACAACCGCCGACATGCTCGTCTCTCCATGGTGGGGGGCCGGGTACCTGCTTCCCGTGCCGCTGTCCGTTTATCGGGCCAGCGAGTGCACGGTGCTGTTCGGCAGCGTCTTCATTGCGGCCGGAGCGTACGTCTGGCTTTCGGCCGACTACGGGCTTACTTTGCTCGGCGGTGTCGTGATCGTGGCGTTGCCTCGCTTGATTGCCCTGCTCGCTTCTTTTCGCCAACCCAGCGAAAGCCGGGTCAAATACGAGAACCGCGGCATTGCCTTTTTGAAAACAGATGGTTAAAAATCGTCAGGACATGATCCACAGCTTGATGACGATCAGGGCGGCGAGTCCTGGCAGGCGGAGAAATCCGGCGACCAGCGCGGTGACCGGGTTGATCGGAATGTGGAAGCTGGCCAACTCGCCAACCAGATTGGTGAAAAACAACAAAATGGCGCCAATGACAACCTGCATGACTCCAAAGCCGATCCACCTGATCGGCGTAGTCACAGACTTGCTTGCCGCTGTCAAAAGCAAAATCCCGACAATAATCAGAGCGATGATCCACCCCGTAGCCATGATTGCCCCCTCCTACGCGTGCTTGCGATGCCGCTCGCGTTTTGCCTGTGCCAGCAAGTACATATACCGCTTTTCCGTTACGTGCAAATAGTAGATGACATCCTCCAAACCGCCATCCGGCTCGCTGACCTCGACGAGATGGCGGGCATGCTGCCAATCCTCACGGGCCTGATTCACGGCTACATCCAGACTTTCGGCATCCCAGTCAATGACAACCCGCTCTTTTTTGCCCCACCTGCTCAACCTGCAGACCCTCCTTTAGTTAAAGTAATACAAAACCCCCGTCATGTTGTTCACCGCGTGCAGCAGCACAGCTCCCCAGATCGACTGGTAGCGGTGCCGGACAAAGCCCAGCAAAAGCCCGATGACAAACAGCGGCGCAAACAACGCCACGTCAATGTGCAAAAGAGCAAACCAGAAGCTACTGAGCACAATGCCTGCCACTGCTCCTACGCGCCGAACCAGATAAGTCTGAATCACACCGCGAAACAAAATTTCCTCTGCGATCGGCACCATGATCCCTATGACCGCAAGCGATGCCAGCGCCGCCAGCAAATCGGTATCCTTCGCCGAAACAATCTCCTTTTCAATCTGCTGCTCTCGCTCCGAAGACAGCGACAGCCCAAGCCAGTCGGCTATCGGATTGGTCACCAGCACGTCCAGCAAAAGCACAATCAGCAGGAACAGCACCAGCAGCAAGACGAGCATTTGCTTGATCCGAACGGGTCGGCACACCCCGATTTCCCCTAGCCGTCCGCGAAACCACAGCGGAATCAGGATGAGCAGAAACAATTGAAAGACAGCCGACTCCAATGTGCCCGCAACCGTTCCGACAGCAAATAGCGAGTCTTCCAGCACGAAACCGTACAAGATCAGCACCGCCGTCTGAAACACGTGCATCCACGCCACGATGTGCACCACGTCGTTGCCTGTCAGCTCGCGATTTCCCCATAGCCACAAGGTCTGCCTGCTTTCACGCGCGAGGCCGTAAATGAAGCCGACGGCTGCGATGACGCTAAGCACCGCGACCCCAAAAACAAGCAGCCCTACCCATGCCTGTGGTTGGTCTGCCGTAGAAGCAATCCACTTGCCGTCCTCTCCGAGACGAAAGCGAATCATGGAAAACTCGGCCGCAAACATCAGCCAATACCCGATAAACAGCATGATCGCCCACGGCGTGGACTTTTGTCGCCCAGCCCAACTCGCAAGCGACGGTCCTGGTCCTGTCAGCATTTCCTCACGCTCCTACTTCAACTCTATGTCTCGTCCACGAAAAAAAGTCCGCCGTCTTCTCACGATTTCTTGCTTTCCTGCTGCAAAGCCCGGGCCTTTGCTTCGGCTGCCTGCTTGATGTACTCGTTTCGCGTGCGCAAAAAACGGGTCATGTACGCCTCAAGCACCAGCCAGTCAAACAGCTTTCCCAAGATGCCAAAAGGAGAGGAATAGTCAAAAGTGTCCAGCATTTTCGTTTCGTTCTCGCCCAGCGGCACGAACTCATGCGTGTGGTGGAAACGCTTGAACGCGCCGGAGACCATTTCATCGACAAAATAACGGGGCGCTTCCATTTCCGTAATCTTGGCAGTCAAATGCTGCTTGATTCCAAAATGGACCGCTTCCCACGTAACCGTCTCGCCCAGGTTGATTAATCCGCTGGTGACCCCGCCGATCGCCTTTTCCCGCGTACTGGCGGTAGACTCCATGTGCAAGTCAATGCTGCGCGCCGCATCAAAGCAAATCTGCTGCGGCGCCTGAATCGTAAACTCCATGCGAATAACAGGCATCGTGCCCCTCCTTGTCGCCTAAACGAAAAAAAGACAGGCAGTTCCCCCGTCTTCTTTTTCACTCTTATAGATCGCGCCTGCCTTCCAACGCTTTGCTCAAGGTAACCTCGTCCGCGTATTCCAGGTCTCCACCCACTGGCAATCCGTGCGCGATTCGCGTCACGCGGATTCCGAACGGCTTGATGAGCCGCGATATGTACATCGCCGTGGCTTCGCCTTCGATGTTCGGATTGGTGGCGAGGATCACTTCCTTCACCTGTTCGTCGCCGAGTCGCTTCAGCAGATCAGGAATGCGGATGTCCTCCGGCCCGATGCCGTCCATCGGAGAAATCGCGCCGTGCAGCACGTGATAGTAGCCCTCGAACTCTTTCGTCTTTTCCATCGCCACGACATCGCGCGGTTCCTGGACGACGCAAATGATCGAGCCATCTCTGCGTTTGTCCCGGCAAATGTGGCACGGATCAAGATCAGTAATGTTGTTGCAGACCGAGCAATAGTGAAGCTGGCGCTTGGCGTTGACCAACGCCTTTGCCAGATCAAGCACGTCGTCTTCTTTCATGTTCAGCACAAAAAAAGCAAGCCGCCCAGCGGTTTTGGGACCGATGCCGGGCAGTTTCATAAAGCCTTCGATCAGCTTGGAGACCGGCTCTGGATAGAACATCGCGAATAACCTCTTTTCCTGCCCGATTTTAGAACAGGCCCGGGATGTTCATGCCTCCGGTGAATTTGCCCATTTCTTTGCCCATCATTTCATCCGCTTTGCGCAGCGCGTCATTCACGGCTGTCAGCACCAGGTCTTGCAGCATTTCCACATCTTCCGGATCAACGACTTCCGGCTTGATGACGATGTCTCTGACTTGCTTGTGTCCATCGGCTTTGACGATTACCGCGCCGCCGCCCGCAGAGCCTTCGACGATTTTGTCTTTCAGCGCTTCCTGCGTTTTTTGCATTTCTTCCTGCATTTTCTTCACTTGCTTCATCATCTGTTGCATTTGCTGCATGTTTTTCATTCAGGTATCCTCCCTATGATTGTCGATTGTTTGGACTGGCTAGTCTTTTACTTCTATGAGTCCTTCCCCTACAAGCTTGATCGCTTCTGCCAGAAACGGATCTTCCTGCTCTGTGGCCGGGCCGTCTTTTTGCGCTGCCGCCTGCTGGTCGATGCCTTGCCATTCTTCCTCCATGACGGACAACAGTTGCAACGGCCTTCCCAGCACAGTAGACATGACTCGCTCCACGACGCCCTTCAGTTCAGGCTCCATGGTTTTATCACAATGGATCGCGCTGGAAAAAGTGACGATCACCGCATCGTTCCCGGCGGCTACAGGCTGACCGTTGACCAGCCACGCCTGATACTGGATTTTGATCTTTTTCAGCTCGGTTAAAATCTGGCTCCACTGCCCCCGAACCTGTCTGGTCAAATTCTCATCCAGCGCCTTGGCTACTTCCCTGACGCGATTGAGCGGTGTTCGCGAACCGCCGCCTGCGGCTGCTACCACGCGTCTCGGCTCGCTTTTGCGCGGCTCCTCGGACTTTTGCTGGCCGGGCAAGCTGACTTGGCCTTGCAGCACCTGATTCAGCCGCTGCTCCAAAGTACTGAGCCGTGTCGCCATAACGGTCAGTTCCTCGTTGCCGACCGCTGGCGCCGTTCCGCTTGTCGCCGCCGCTACCTGGGCGTTTGGCTGGCACAGCTTCACCAGTGTCAGCTCCACCAGCACCCGCGCATACGTCGACCATTTCAACTGGGACAGCGCCTGGTTGCACGTCTCGATCGTCGCATACAGGGCTGGCAAAGAATACAGCTTGGCAACCTCCTGGAACTGGTCGTCGATCATGGTTCGCTCCACAATCTCCTCCAGTTGCGGCGCTGTTTTCAGCAACAGCATGTCGCGGTAATAGTAGAGAAAATCGTGCAAGAACTGCTCCGGGTCTTTTCCTTGCACCATTACCCGATCGAATTGTTCCATCACCTGCGCGACATCGTTTTGGGCAATATATCTCGCGAGGACGGAAAAATACGATTGGGCCACCGTACCCGTGATCTGCATGATATCGCTGGCGCGCACCTGATCCTTGCTGTAGCTGATCGCCTGGTCCAGCAAGCTCAGCGCGTCACGCGCCCCGCCCTCCGCCATCTTCGCCACGAGCTGCAAGGCCTGTTCTTCGACCTGCACTCCTTGCGACTGACAAATCCGCTGCAGCAGATTGACCATCACCTTTAACGGAATCCGGTGAAAATCGAAGCGCTGGCAACGGGAGATAATCGTTGCCGGCAGCTTGTGCGGCTCTGTCGTGGCCAAAATAAAGATGACGTGGGAAGGCGGCTCCTCCAGCGTTTTCAACAGGGCGTTGAATGCCTCTGTCGTCAGCATATGCACCTCGTCAATGATGTACACCTTGTACTTGACGTCGCTCGGAGCAAACTTCACCTTATCGCGAATGTCCCGGATTTCCTCGACCCCGCGGTTGGAGGCGGCGTCGATCTCCAGCACATCAGTTACCGAACCATTGGAAATCGCTTTGCATGTCTCACATTGATTGCACGGCTCGCCATCAATCGGCTGCTCGCAGTTCACTGCCTTGGCCATAATTTTGGCCGCACTTGTCTTTCCCGTACCTCGGGGACCGTTGAACAAATAAGCATGAGAAAGCCTATTTTCGCGTAAAGCATTACGCAAGGTTATCGTCACATGTTCTTGTCCGACTACATCCTGAAACGTCTGCGGCCGGTATACGCGGTATAGCGCGGTATAAGCCATGTTCGTGTGACACTCCCCATCTGCACAGTCCTCTTCCATATCCTATTCATTATACACGATTGGTACCGTTCATACAAAGAAAACGCCCCGTTCACAAGTGTGCGGGACGCTTTTGTCGAGACTGGACCTTTACAGATACGGCAGCATGATGTGGAAGGTCGTCCCGTACCCTTTGGACGACACGCGAATCTGGCCGCCGATGTCGTGGATGATTTTTTGACAGACAGACAAGCCAAGCCCTGTCCCTTCTTCTTTTGTCGTAAAAAACGGATCGAAAATCTTGTCGATAATGTAGAGCGGAATACCCGGCCCTGTATCGTGGATGTCGATGCTCATCTTGTCTCCGTCCTGGTCGAGATGATGGGAAATTTGCAAAGTTCCCTGCTCGCCCATCGCTTCGATTCCGTTTTTGCATATGTTGATGAATACTTGCTTCAGCAGCTCGGTATCGCCCACTACCATCGGAAGCTTGCCGCGAGAGGTGAACCGAACTTCGATTCCGTACAGGAGTGCCTGCGATTCGACAATCGGCATGATTTCATCAAAAACCGTATTGAGGTCGACCATGGCATATTGAATATCACGCGGCTTGCTCAGGAGCAAAAACTCGCTGACCAGCGAATTGATCCGATTGATTTCCGTCAGCATAATTTCCGTATAAGTCTTTTCCCGATCCATGCCGCTGTCGGTAAAAGACTTGAGAAACATCTGCAAAAACCCTTTGATGGAGGTCAGCGGATTGCGAATTTCATGGGCCGTGCCAGCGGCAATCTGCCCGATCATCGCCAACCGCTCGTTCCGCTCGATTTTTTGCTCAAAAGAACGCAGGTTGGTAATGTCTTTAAACAGGATAAAAGCTCCGACCGTTTTGCCCGACTCGTCCTGCAGCGTATTGGCGTCGACGATCAGCTCATAGCGCTGATTGTCATTCGTCCAGGACGTCGCGACGTTTTGCAGCTTCACGCCTTCCAGAAGC
Organism: Brevibacillus sp. FW301-21C12A; assembly: GCF_058788915.1. Lineage (NCBI taxonomy): Bacteria > Bacillati > Bacillota > Bacilli > Caryophanales > Paenibacillaceae > Brevibacillus > Brevibacillus sp. FW301-21C12A. The sequence continues at coordinate 46,578 of NZ_JBYTBG010000013.1, read as the reverse complement.
TCTTTTTTAATCAGCCGATGCGGCTCCGGAATCCCGCTGAATACTTCATCCACGTGCTTGTTGATGACATTGAGCCGCTCCATGCCCAAAAGCTTGCAGGCTGTCTGACTGGCCTCGACAATGCGCGAACGCTCATCGAGAATAAACAGCCCTATGCTCGTATCGTAGGTCAGCTTGGTCATGAGCCGCTGAGACAAGACCTGATCGGTTTCTTTAGCCAATTGGTAAAAATGAACCAAGTACAAGGGATTCTCTGCTTGCTGAACCAGTATCATCACAGGCGTTTTCCTGCTTTTCCCCTGTTTGTCACGCCATTCTACTTCCACATTCGCTCCCCTCTCCTCTTCTCTTTGCAAAAGCTCCTCGTACATCTGCTCCATGGAGCCCTGATAAGGGAGGATGGTCGCTACGGGTTGCTTGATAAGCTGATCGCGTGAATATCCGGTAACACGAAGCAGTTGTTCGTTTACTTCCACGATACTACCCGATTGATTCACCAATAAAACGGCAGTAGGCAGTTGATGCATGAACCGCTGCAATCGTCCGGACGAGCCAACGAGATGTAACGAAAAAGGTGCACTCACAGCTTGTCCCTCCTGGCCTATGACGTACTTCATGAGCAAAGAAACCCACGTCATTTCTCAACTATTATGAAACTTCGTGAAAAAAAGCTCAACACCTGCCCTCCAAGGCAAACCTCTCCAGAGAAATGTTTCGCTAGTTATCGTCAAATTCCAACAAAAAATATATGGATCGGCAAATAAAAATAGCATGCTTCCCGCAGGAAACATGCTATTGAACGTTCGTATAGGTACCGTGCACCTATCTTCGATAATTCTTATCCAAGCGTTACTCATGGTAGCAGCTCAGAGCAGGCTACCCTGCGGCACACGCGATGATCCACTTATGGCTGCTTCCTTCCGGACCTGACCAGGTTCATGGGTTCGCGTTGCACAGGACCCGCTCCTCAACACCGCCGCCATAAGGCAGCCTCACATAAGAAAACCTAGGATAGGAATTCAACCCTGCTATTGCGGATTGCAGGTTACAGGGCACCGCAACCTCCCCGTCTAGCACGGTACGATTAGAATACCAAAGATACGAGCCGATAGCAAGGTGAAAAGCCATCCAATACTAGGTAGCGGCTTTTTCCTTGACAATACTGTCACTGTTTTCGGTCGGCTGTGGCACCTGAATGGCGCCGCTCAAATACGCCCTTTGAAAAATGGCGACGATCTCCGGATCAAACTGGGTTCCTTTGCAGCGCATGATTTCCTCGTACGCCTCTTTTCCCGACATGGCATTGCGGTAGGAACGGGTGGAGGTCATGGCATCAAACGTATCGGCGACTGCCAGTATTCGGCCGATCAGGGGAATATTTTCTCCCTTCAACTGGTACGGATAGCCTTTTCCGTCCCAGCGCTCATGATGGTGCCTGATGCCCGGACTGACATGAGCCAGGCTCTCTATCTGCTCCACGATATCGGCCCCAATCGACGGATGCCGCTTCATAAATTCGTATTCCTCGTAGGTGAGCTTGCCCGTTTTCAGCAGCACGTGATCGGGAATCGCCACTTTGCCAATATCGTGCATCAGACCGGCATAGCGCAAATCATCACGGGTAAATCCAAGCTGCTCCTTGTCCAGCATTTGATCGTAAATAATGAGTGCGTACTGGGTCACCCTCTCTGTGTGCCCGGCTGTATAAGGGTCCTTCATCTCCACCGCCAAGTAAAAGCTGCGGACAATCTGATCGAGCCCTTTTTGGGAGTATTCCCGCTCCCGTTCGATCAGCGACTGTATCTGGGCCGCCATCATGTTGAACTTCTTTTCCAAAAACGTGATCTCGCGCATGCCTTCAATCGGTACGCGTATGGAAAAGTCGCCCTTTAACAAAGCATCGGTTGCGTCAACCAGCGTGTAGATCGGCTTGCTAATCCAGCGGGAAATGCGGTGGGCCACATAACCGGAGAAGATGACCACGAGACAGATCGTGAACCACAAAATGAATTTCATCCGTTCCAGCCGATTGGCGATATCCTGGTCGGGCAGCCATTCCACATAGGTGATCCCGCTCGTTGGCGACGTCTGATGGTACGCGTACACACTCTCGTTGCGAAGGTGGACAGCAAACACTTTTTTCTCCTCGGATTCGAGCAAGTGCTTGCTCAGGCTTCCGTACTCGGGCGCTACGGAAACGTTTTTCCCGATCAGCTCCATATCCGGGTGAACCAATATTTTCCCGGAAGGCATCAGCACCATCAGGTTGTTGTACTTGGCGATCGGGCTGTTGTTCACCCAACTGGCCAGCTCGTCTAGCTTGATCTCAACGAACAAGAGTCCTGACACCTCTTCGCTGTGGCCTTCCACGCGCTGCGAAACAAACAGCGATTTCGGGTTCCCTTGTTCATCTGTGCGGCTGAGCAGCCAAATCTGGCTCTCTCCGGTCCCCCACGCCTCTTTTTTCAACTCCGACGGCTGTCGCTTCTCCTCCCAGCCATCCTCCGGCTGCAAGGAAATGACTTGCTTATCATCGCGCACAAAATGTACGTTGCGGATCAGATTGCGAAAGTATGTAAAATTTTCGAAGGCATCCCGTACCTTGCTTCGTTGAGCTTCCCGATCGCTTGCGGCGAGAGGGTCCTCCAGTCGATTCTCCTGAGACTTGGGTATTGACATTCGCAAGACCGGATCGTTTGCCAACTGATTCGTGTCGTGTTGGATCGTCTGAAAAATCGTGTTCAGCCGCCTGTCAACAGAATCGAGATGCCCCCCGATGCTCGTTTCGTATTGCTCAAAAACTGCCTTCTGGGCTTCCTTGTAGAAGAGAAAACAGATGAGCAGGATGGGGAACAGGCTCAGCAATAAAAAGGTTGCAAATAATCGGTCTTTCAACTTCAATAACACAAGCCTCCCCCTTTTTCTTCTGGTTGATCGCGCTCACAAAGCTATACCTTCTGCTGTTGGGTATGCTTATTTTGCGTCCTTATCCCTATTACCGCGTTAGCACGAAACGTAAACCTTTAATTTACCAGATTTGGCTTCTTTTCTTCACACAAATAGACAAAGCTGTCTCATGCATATTATCCTAGCTAAGAATTACTGTCTAATAGTAAGGAGATCCATCCCATGCGATATATTTTTCTTGTTTTTCTGGGGGCATGCAGCTACGGCATTTTGTCGACAATCGTCAAGCTTGCCTACGGTCAAGGGTATTCCCCGGCAGAAGTCATCGGCGGCCAGATGTTCTTCGGCTTCGTCCTCACCTGGATACCCGCTCTCTTTTTCCTGCGGACAAAACCGGGAAAAAAACAACTGCTGCTTCTGGTCGGCGTCGGCTTGGCTGTCGGCTCCACGGGCATTTTGTACTACAATGCCTTGCGCTTCATTCCGGCCTCGATTGCGATCGTCCTGCTGTTTCAGTTCACCTGGATGGGAGTGCTGGCCGAGGCGATTTTGACCAAGCGGATTCCGGATAAGCCCACGCTATTTTCGCTTGTCCTGCTGCTGTTCGGAACATTGCTTGCCGGCGGAGTATGGGAAACAGGCGGAATCGCCCAATTTCACATCATGGGTGTGGTGCTCGGACTGCTGTCTGCCGTCTCCTACACGCTGTTTTTGCTGTTCAGCGGCAAAGCTGCGGTCAGCGTCAATCTATGGGTGCGCAGCGCGAGCATGTCTACCGGGTCGTTTTTGCTGGCGGCGCTCGTCTACACGCCTGTGTTTCTCTGGAACGGCTCGCTTTTGGACGGATTATTTCCGTACGTATTTTTACTGGCCCTTTTCGGCATCTTCATTCCGACAGTCTGCTTCAACTTCGGCATTCCGCATACCGGACCGGGGATGGCTGCGATCCTCGGTGCGGCCGAGCTGCCTATGGCAGTATTTTCTTCGTACATCATCCTGCATGAGTCCGTATCGGCGCTGCAGGTGGCAGGCGTCGCCGTCATCCTGCTCGGAATCGTGCTCCCGGAGTGGCTGCGCCAGCGCCAAAGGCAAAAACAGCGCAGTTCCTCCCTCCGCTGAATACGCAAAAAACCCATCCTGTGCAGAAAAATCTGCGCGGGATGGGTTTCTTTATTCGGTTCCTTCGCGTTTTACCGTCAGCGAGGCCGCACCTGGAGCCTGGCTCCTTTGTCTTTTCCATAGCGAATATCCGTAATAGCTGATGGCAGCCAAAATAAGCAGACCTGCCGCTGCCACGATCATCGTTTGATTGAACATGCCCACAAATGCGTTGAGATGCTCGACGTTGTTGCCCATCAGGTTGCCGGCGAAAAACAAAACCAGCGTCCAGACAAGTCCCGTCGTGTAGGAAAACAGGGCGTAACGGCGGAACGTCATTTTTCCGATGCCCACCAAATACGGCACCACATGCCGGACGACAGGCAAAAAGTAGCTGATGCACAAGGCGTAGCTGCCGTAACGGTCCAGCAGCACCTGCGCCCGGTCCACGTACTTGTGCATCCCTTTTTTCTTGCCGATCCAGTTCAGCGCCGGAGCGCCGAGCCATCTCCCCAGCACGTATCCGAGCGACAGACCGGAGACAACCCCCAGATAGGTCGCTACAAAAGCCGGAAACACATTCAAGATTCCGAGCGAGGTCAATACGCCCGCCGACAGCACAATCACTTCATCCGGAATCGGCATTCCGACAATCCCTAGCCATAACATGAAAAAAAGGGCAAAATAGCCAAACTGACCAACCGATTCGGTCAGCATCTCCACAATCATCGCTTGTCCTCCTATCCGGCTGCTACTCGTGCCCTTTGCGGCAGACGTAGACAAATGCCGGCGGCAGATTGAGCGGAACGAGCTTCACGGTCATGTTTTCAAACACGCTGGACAGTTGCTTTTTCATCTGGAGCGAATATTGAAAGGTGACAAATACCCCGCCCGGCTTCAACGCAGCATATACTTCATCCATAATTTGATCGCGCAGCTCCTGCGGGAAGTTGGCAAACGGCAGCCCCGACACAATACAGTCAGCCTTGCCCAAACCGGCTTCACCCAGCACGCGGGTCAGATCGACCGCATCTTCATGAAAAAGCACGTTGGGGAATTGCTGCTCTAGCTTTTCGCGCATTTTGTTTTCTTTTTCAAAGGAAACCAGTGTCGCCTCCGGCCGCTTCATCTGCTCGATCCAGGTAGTAAAAATCCCTGTACCCGCGCCCAGCTCTACAATCGTATGGGCCTGGCTCCAGTCAATCGGCTTCATCATCTGCTTTGCCAACGCTCGGGAGCTAGGTGTAATGCTACCTACTTGCCCGGGTGACTGTAAAAAATTATAGAAAAACATCAGCCGGTCCTTGATGCTAACCGGATGATGACAATCGATCATCATGTAAGACGCTCCCTTCGTCGTTTCCTTACCTCTCATCATATCCAGAAAACATTTAGAATTATCTTTCCAAAAACGAAAGATTTTCTTAATACTATAACAGTAAACGTTTGGAAATCAAAACGCCTCCGTCTGGGGTCGGAGTTACAGATCACGCTTTTGATGGTTACGATCGGATCGACATGTGCGTTACAATAAGGTCAACAAGATCATTCGTCACACAAGACGAGGAGGACTATTCCATGGATTATAGAGGGGTAAAAGCAATCACTCACGCCAGCGCATTTTTCGCACCGTTTCTGGTGCCCATCGTCGTCTGGGTGCTCATGCAAGAACGCGACGCGAAAAATATGGCTCTCCAAGCCTTGCTGTTCCATCTGTTCATGAGTATTCTCATCAGCATTTCCTGGGTTCTCTCCTTCGTGCTGATCGGGATTCCGTTTTTGATCGTGTTTGGCTTGATGGCGATTTACTACCCGATCAAAGGGATCATCTATTCGTTGCAAGGCCGACCGTTCCGTTACCCGGTCATCGGTTCGATCGTGGGGTAAGCCTAGTCCGTGTCAAACGCAAAAATGCCAGCGCCCGTCTTAGGGTCGCTGGTCTTTTTGCTGTGCTGCCTGCTTGTCTTTTATTATTTGGAACCGACTGTGAAACGTTGGTTCAGATGCTGCGGATTTTCGATTTCATCGAGTACCGCAATCGCGTAGTCCGCGTAGCTCACATAGCTTTGTCCGCTGCTGTTGACCAGCAGGTGGTCTTTTCCGAGCTGGTACGTGCCTGTTCGCTCGCCCTCAGGATCGAAGAAGGCGGAAGGACTGATGAAGGTCCATTGAATCCCTTCCGTTGCTTGCAGGATGCGAAGGTTCTCTCCCTGATTTTGCGCAGTCGCCAGGTACGCCTCTGGAAAATCAGGCGCTTCCATCACGCGCGTCGTTTTCGCTTCGTCGACGAACAAGCTGCCTGCGCCGCCAACTACGAGCAAGCGAGTCGCCGGAGCGCCCTTCATCGCTTCGATCAAAACATTGCCAGCCTCGACATGAAGATGTTCTTTGCCAGCAGGAGCGCCGAACGCGTTCACCACTGCGTCAAAGTCCTTCAAGTCTGCTGCTGTCAGCGCGAAAATATCTTTTTCCACAACGGCTGCTTTTGGCTCGTCGATTTTGGACGCGTCACGGACGATCGCCGTTACTTCATGCCCGCGATCCAATGCTTCCTTCATAATCAGCTTACCAGCTTTACCGCTTGCGCCTACAATTGCAATTTTCATCGTTTTGTTCCCTCCATCGAAATAGAATGAGTGGTCATGCGTGCGAATATAAGCGATTGGCCGCTTTTTGTTGTAACTAAAACAGTTACAGCGTGCACAAAAAAATTTGCGGCCTGGACTTGCTCGTCTTGTTGTAATCATTTTAGTTACAACAAAATCATCTGTCAATACTGTTTTTTCCCGCCTGTATGCAAAAGCATCTGCTTTACCCGGAAATGCGGCTGCTGAATGTTGCTTACAGCCTCACTTTTTGCCCGGATGCGGCAGATGCCCTGATTCGTAGCGTCACTTTTGTTTTGTCGGCCCCTGCCAGGTAATCAGCCCGCCCTGGAGGTGCGCCATTTGCGTAAAGCCGTGTTTCTTCAAAATTTTTGCCGCCTGCTTGCTGCGCAGCCCGCTGCGGCAGTAGAGGAGAATGTCGTTTTTCGGAGAAATCTCCTTCACTCTGTTGTTCAACTGGGAGAGGGGAATATTAACAGCCGTAGGGATGTGCCCGTTTTTAAATTCATGCGGCTCGCGCACATCAATCAGCATCACTCTGCTTTTTTGGTTTACCCGTTCCTTGAATTGCTCTGCCCGCAAATTTTCCAGCCCTTTGACGGGCATGAAGCGGGAGATCAAATACCAGGTTGTCAAAGCATACGCGATAATAAGCAAAATCGTCGTGAAGTCCATGTGAACATCCTTCCTAATGAATTAGCGACTTTTCACCAAAAGCTCAACCGCTTCTTTTACCATCTTGCTCGTGTCGCCGCCGTTCGCCTGCTCCTCCAGCAGACAGCGCTGCAAGTTCTCTGCTACGATCTGCGCGATGGCCTTGTCAGACGCGTTGCGGACTGCAGACAACTGAGCGACTACTTCCTTGCAGCTTTTCTGCTCGTCCATCATTTTCAACACGCCGCGGATTTGTCCTTCAATTTTGCGCAAACGTCTTTTGATATCGTCACCGTAGTTGTAATCCATGTGAAGTCCTCCTCCTGTTTTTAGGATCGCGGATACATATACAGGTATCTTATGCGAAAAGCAGGCTTTGTCAAGCGAGCGCGCATGCTTTGTCCCTTCGAATTGTCCGTTCAAATAAACAGATTGACTTTTGCCTGTGTCGCATCGCCCAGGTAGGCTGCCACGCCCGCGTACTCCATCCCGTCGATCAGCTCCTCCTGCTTCAACCCCAACAGGTCCATCGTCATCGTGCAGGCGACCAGCTTGACTCCTTGCTCCTGTGCAAGCTCAATGAGCTGGGGCAGCGTCAGGGCGTTGTGCTTTTTCATGACATGCTTAATCATTTCCGGGCCCATCCCGAGCATATTCATTTTGGACAGCCCCAGCTTCTTCGCCCCTCTCGGCATCATCCAGCCAAACATTTTCTCCAAAAAGCCCTTTTTGACCTTGACGATCTCGTTCTTGCGCATCGTGTTCAAGCCCCAGAAGGTAAAGAAAATCGTCACGTCGTGGTCGTAGGCGGCTGCCCCGTTTGCGATGATAAACGCTGCGATCGCTTTGTCCAAATCGCCGCTGAACAGAACAATCGTCGTTTTTTCTTTCTGGTTTTGGTTTTCCATCATTGCAGAATCCTCCCTTATACTATTACTCCTATAGGTATTCAAACGGACAAAAAGAAGCTTCCTTAAAAAGAAAGACCTCTTCTTCGCGTTACAAAATATCGCTCCAAACCTTGATGGCCGTCGCAGCAATCAGCACGATCAAGCCATAGCGCAAATATTTGACGTCCATATTGGCGCTGACCATACTGCCAAGCGGCGCTCCGAGGATGCTGCCAATGACCGTGAACAACACCGGAAGCAACGGGATGTGCCCCGCGTACAGCTTGCCTGCGACACCACCGATGGCAGATATGAATACGATAGCCAGTGACGAAGCGATGGTGACGCGTGTAGGAATCTTGAGAACCGTCAGCATGATCGGAATGAGGATGAAGGCGCCGCCCGCTCCCACAATTCCGGAGACAATTCCCACGACGAAGGCTGCCGGAATCGCTACGGCGCGATTGTATTCGATCTCATCCGCTTGCTCTTGCGTCCCCTTGTTCTTTTTCAGCATCAAAATGACGGCGACGACAGCCAAAATCCCGTACACCAGGTTGATACTGTCGCCTGACATGTACTTGGAAGTCAGGCCGCCCAGGAGGCTTCCGACCAAAATGCTGATTCCCATGTCTCTGACAAGTCCTTTGTGCACCAGAGGCGAGCCTTTGCCGTTGCGCTTGCGAAAAGCAATAACCCCGGACAGGGACGCGAAAAACACCTGGAACATCGAGATGGACGATACCTCCTGCGCGGAGAAATGAGCGAGTCCAAGCCCTGCCGGAACGAACAGAAGCAATGGATAGTTGATGATCGCTCCGCCAATCCCCAGCATCCCGGAGAAAAAGGAACCGACAAAGCCAAGAGTAATCATGAGTAAAAACAGCAAGATGTCCATAAGTCCTCCCCGCATTCCACGCAAAAATGACACGGGAATGCCCTAGCCACTTTTCAAATGCTCACTCGTCAGGTAAAATAAAACCAAGTAAATAACTGTGATTAAGGTGATATAAATGGTCCGTTATTTAAAAACCATTTTTCAGCATCGCTGCCCCACTTGCAAAGAACCGCTGCGCTCCCAGCGCAACCACCTGCTTTGCGAAAAAATTTGCCCCAACGGCCATTTTCGCGAGGAAGTCTACCCTCACCTCGGCGTTCGCATTGTCTATGAAAATAAGGACTAAGCGAACACTTCTTGCGCGTGCCCGCTTAGTCTTTTCGCTTACAGCTTTTTCACCAAAAACTTGTACACCCCGTTCTCTACTTCATGAGCCACCAGCTCGTTATTGGTCTGCTTCACCCATGCGGTAAAGTCCTGGAGCGATCCTTTGTCCGTCGAAAGCACTTCCATGGTTTGCCCCGGCTTCAGCGTATCGAGCGCCTTTTTCGCTCTCACAATCGGCATTGGGCAAGCGAGACCTTTTGTATCTACAACGATATCTGCCATGTCTGTTTTCCCCCTTATTTATCGTGAACGGCGCAACGATTCGGCCCCGTTTCCATCTCGCGCTGCTCTTCTTCGTCCGGCTGCAATCTGCCCATGTTGACTTGACGGATTTCCTGATAGGCGTTAGGCTGCGGCGGCAACTGCTCGGTAACGACGCGCCGGAACTCGGCTTCATTCGCAATGTTCAAGCCTGGATTGTCTCGGTACAAATCGCCCAAGCGCGCTGATACGACTCCATCCGGCCCCAGCTCGACATAGCTGCCAAAATGAGCGGGCAAAACCAGCAGCTCTTTGGACAGCCCTTGATAACGATTATACAAGGTGTCGCGCAGGTCTCCTACCCAATCTTGCGCTTTGCCAGCCAAATCGGGCCGCCCGATTGATGCCACGAACAAAATGTCGCCTGTGAGAAAGTACGTGTCGTCTACAAGCAAGGACGTGCTGCCGATTGTATGTCCCGGGGAATAGATCGGCAAAATCGAGATGCTGGTCGTACCAACCTGGATGACCTTGCCTTCCTCCAGCTTTTCGTATGCAAACGTGACTTCCTCCGCGTCTTTTTCCGGGAGCCAGTACGTAGCGCCTGCGCTTTCCGCCAGCTTCCTGCCGCCTGATATATGGTCGGCGTGCAAATGCGTGTCAATCGTATGGGTAATGGTCAGGTTGCGCTCTTTGGCAAACGCTTCATAGACGCCTGTCATGCGCACGGAATCGACAATGGCTGCTTCCTGGCCTGAGACGATCATGTAGGACAGGCACCCTTTTCCGATGCGGACAAATTGATAAATTTCCCCGCCATCGCGCAAGTCGCCCACTTTGACAGGCTCCAGATGTTCGCTCCACTCCTTCATCCCGCCTTGCAGGTAGTACACGTCACGCAGTCCCGCTTCCGCCAGTTGCTCCGCCACGAAAACGGACGAGCCTTCCTTGGCGCAGACCACGAGTATTTTTTGATTCGCCGGGAGCTTGCCGACGATCTCTTCCACTCCGTCCATCATCTCGAAATACGGGGCATTGATGCTCTCGACCCGGTGGCCTTCGATGCGCCAGTTTTCATAATCCTCTCTGTTGCGCACGTCGAGAATGAATAGCTCCTCCTGCGCAAAAAGCAGCCGGGTCAATTCGTGCGCGGTCATTTTTTTCACTTTTGTTTGTTGGTGTTGCAGGTTGCTCATGCCAATCTCCCCCTCACTGGTTTTCTACCGGGCCACCCCAACCAGCCATGCCCGGAACGACGTTTTTGACACGGGAAAAGCCTTTGCCCGCAAGCAACTGGCACGCCAGATCGCTGCGGTTGCCAGAACGGCAGATGACAAACATGTCGCGGTCCGTCGGCAGCTCATCGAGATGCTGCTCCAATACCCCTAGGGGTATTGATTTGGCCGCAGGAATCCGTTGGAACGCGTATTCGGCAGGTTCACGCACGTCTATCAGCAGAAACGGTTCCGGGGATTGCAGCCTGGCTTGCAGCTCTTCGTTCGTGATCGTGTGCGGGTATTTCGTCTCTGCCTTCGTCTCCTGGGGACTGGCTTTTCTGAGAAAATGCCTCATAACATCACCCTCCTGGATCGAACCTAAATAGTGGTGCCCGGTATTGTTTGCCCAGCCCTTCATGTCAGCGAGCGAACCTTTGTCAGTAGCTTGCACCTCAATGACCTGGCCTGGAGCGATTTGTTCCATCGCTTTTTTGGTGCGGACGACAGGCATCGGGCAAGCCAGCCCTTTGCAGTCCAAAACCTTATCGACAGAAAAATTCGGTCGTGCTTGTGCAGACATGCTGTGTTTCCTCCTTGCGTTTTGAATGGGGTTTTTGGTTGAAAGACAGGTTTCGGTTTACAGCGTCTGTTTTATACATATACCCCTATGGGTATTATAATATGTGCAGAGGTTTTCTTTGTCAACAGGGATTCGCTTTGTTTTTGGCAAGGGGGTGTTGTCCGGTGCAAGGGTGACAGGTGACGGCTGGCGGGCTGTTGCTGGCGGCTGTCACGAATCCGTCCATTCCGGCATTTTGTTGATTTGTCTGCGGAGGAAACGGATGTGTACGTGGTAGACAAACAGTTTGCGTGAACGTATGTGCGGACGCATGAGGCGGGATGGTGTGGGCCTTATTTTTGCAGGAGGTGAGGAAACAAAAAAGACAGCTTTCGTCCACTGTCCTTTTGACATTCATTTGATGCTGGATTTGTTCGGCAATAAGTAAAACAAAAATATGCCCTCGACAATGGAGAACAAGTCATTGTAATAATAATTAGGGAATCGGGTTTGATGCTGTTTATTAAGCTTTTCCGTTACATATAATCTGGAGTTGTCGGAAAAGACAATGGTTGCTCGTTGGGCGAATATCGAGCTTCGCATGCCTGTGCCGTCCGTGTCATGTATAAATTGTATCGCATGTCCAAAAGTCTTTTTCAAAACCTCCAAATTTGTGGCAGGGTTGCCGATCATAAATCACCAATCTCTTTAAGAAGGGATTTCCATTCCTTTCCTTCCCTCGCCCAAATCCAATCCTCGGAGTCATCCGGATTTCCTTTTTCGCTTACGACCTCTTGATATGGCTTCGCATAGCGTTTTTCAAAGTAATTTATCGTCTCTACTATGAAGCGGATACGACTTAAATTCCCGCCATGAGAAGGAGAAGACAATTCCCCCATTTTCTCTTTTTGTTCATAGATTTCAACTATTTCACGAACCGGGATTCTTTCTTCTGTCGGTGAGATCCACAACGTATTTTCACATATTCGCGCTTGCTTGTTTCTCCGGGAGCGCTCTACTCCAACAAAAAATGACCCAACGGATTTATCCGTTGAGCCACTTTGTAAGCGGAGAGAGTGGGATTCGAACCCACGCACGCCTCACGACGCCTAACGCATTTCGAGTGCGTCCCCTTATGACCACTTGGGTATCTCTCCATATTTGTTTGTCAGAAACATTACTAACTATAGCAAATCCGAGAAAAAAGTGCAAGAGCCAACTTCTGTGCTTCCCCTTGATTTGCTCGCCGCATTAGGCCAAACTAATAACAACACCTAGTATGGGGATTTTTGACCAGAAGAAAAGCGAGGAACATACATGAAACGAGAACGTTTGGACAAGGTGCTGGCGAATATGGCGTTCGGCACACGCAAGGAAGTGAAGGCGCTGGTGAAGCAAGGACTGGTCGTCGTGGACGGCGTGGTCGCGACCGATCCGGGCATGCACGTCATTGCCGAAGAGCAGGATATCACCGTAGACGGGGAGCCGCTCAACTTCAAGCGCTGGGTTTACGTCCTGTTAAACAAACCCCCTGGGGTAGTTTCCGCGACCGAAGACAATGTGCATCAAACCGTAGTCGACCTGCTTCCTTATGAATGGGCGGTCAAGGTGCACCCGGTAGGCAGGCTGGACATCGACACAGAAGGGCTGCTGCTTTTGACCAACGACGGCCAGCTTTCACACAGCCTGCTGTCCCCGAAAAAGAAAGTGGACAAGGAGTATTTTGCCCGCATCGACGGCCCGGTCACAGAGCGGCATGTACAAGAGTTCGCCAAAGGGGTGGAACTGGAGGATTTCACCACGCTGCCTGCAAAGCTGGAGATTTTGTCTTCGGGAGAAACTTCCGAGGTACGCGTGACGATTATGGAAGGAAAGTTCCACCAGGTAAAACGGATGTTTGCCGCCTTCGGTCTGCATGTCACCTACCTCCAACGCATCCGCATGGGCCCGCTCCACCTCGACCCGGCACTCGCTCCCGGTGAATACCGCGAGCTGACCGAGGAAGAGCTGCACCTGCTGCAAAACGTAAACAAATAATTAGGCGCCAGATGCCCGGCATGCTGCCTGCAAGCGAGCCGGACGGCGCCCGCGACAGTCGGATCAGCACTTTTCCGACTGTCTTTTTTTGCGCAAACCGCGGAAAAAGTCTTTGAGCATCTGGGCACATTCCTCCGCCAAAACGCCCGCCAAAACAGGCACCTGGTGATTGAAGCGCGGCTCGGCCAGCAGATTCATCAATGTCCCGGCACACCCTGCCTTTGGATCGCCCGCTCCGTACACTACCTGCTCGATGCGGCTTTGCACGATCGCCCCGGCGCACATCGGACAAGGCTCCAGTGTGACGTACAGCGTGCAGCCGATCAGCCGCCAGCCGCCCAGCCGTTCGCTGGCCTCGCGGATCGCGATCATTTCCGCGTGCAGCGTAGGGTCTTTTTGCGTTTCCCGCAAATTGTAGCCGCGCCCGACAATTACCCCGTCGCGGACGATGACAGCGCCAATCGGCACCTCGCCGAGCGCCGCCGCCTTTTGCGCCTCTTCCATGGCGGCTCGCATGTATGCTTCGTGTTTGTTTGCTTCCATCACGATGGTTAAAACTCCTTTATAGACATTTTCAAATTACGGTCAGAGAACAGCCTGCCTTTTCCCGGTCGATTGTGCGCTTGTATGCGCTTGCCGGCAGCATGGCATTCGATCACTTGAAGCGCTAAGAACGCTTCACATGACCAGCCAATCCCGGCATAAATCAGCAGCAATCCGGGCAAATTGTGGCATCGCGAAGTTTTTGTCCATACCTGCTCACATACTCTCTGCGAGATTACATACATTAATGATGTACGGAAGATGTTTGTAATTCACAGATAGCCTCTATCTGGAGGGATGCGAGTGGGCTTAACCTCTGCAAGCACTTTGTTTGATCGTTTTCACAGTCCGACGAGAGGACAACTGGCGAAAGAAGACGTGTTTTCCCACATTGAACAAACTCTCTCTTCAATGAATGGACCGTTTGAGATTATTGTGGGAGCCGATTCCCAGTTGAAAAGTCGCGGAACGTTTTTCGCCTTGGTCATTACGGTGATTCGCCCCGGACATGGTGGGACCTTCTTTTATCACAAGTTTCAGGAACGGCGCTATTCATCCTTGCAGCAGCGGATTTTTCAAGAGGCCATGTACGCGGTAGGTCTGGCTACGGAGGTTCGGCAATATTTGCGCGATCATCAGCTCGATGCCCCCATCCGCTTGCACTTTGACATCGGCAGGAATGGCCCTACCCGTAAGTTTATCCAGTCGCTTCTGAGCCTAGCAGAAACCAACCACTTCCGGGCGGAAATCAAACCAAACTCCTTCTGTGCGTCTACGATTGCTGACAAGTTCACGAAGTAATGAAGAGCATCCATTCTTCCTTGAACAAAGCGTGCAGGCGGATTGCTGTTGGACGCATCCGCCCGCTTTGTTTGGATTCTTCGCTCATCGGGTCACGTACTTCTGGACAAGCAGGCGAAAATCCTTCTGCCAGGTCCATAACCGGATACATAGACTGTTTTTTGGTACACATCCTGTATAAAACAGGGTGATTGACAACGCTCGGGCATGTAAGCTATTATAAGCATTAATTGAAGCGTTTTCACAAGGCGTGTTACTGGTAATGCAGGCATGAGCCGAGAAGATCTTTTTCTTGAAAAAGGTTTTTTCGGCTCTTTTTTGTCTAAAGGTGGTGGAATTACGTGTCCCGTGAACAGGAAAAAACATATGCGATTACGCGTGTGTTGAACCATAACGTCGTACTGGTGGAAGAACCCGGCACCAAGCTGGAAATTGTGCTGTTCGGAAAAGGAATCGGTTTTGGCGCAAAGCCTGGGAACACGATCCCCGCCCATGACCCTCGTGTGGAGAAGCGCTTCAGGCTGGAAAATGAAAGCCACCAAAAACAGTACCAAACCATACTCAGTCAGGTCGATCCTGCTGTGGTAGGGATCGCGGAAGAAATTATCGCGCTCATCGCCAGTGAAATTACACCGCAGCTCAACGAACACGTCCACGTCGCTCTGCCCGACCATATCCAGTTCGCGATTTACCGCTTGCGCAACGGCATGGAGATCGTGAATCCGTTCCTGTTTGAAATCCAGACGCTCTACACAAAAGAGTACACGCTGGCAAAACGGGCAGCGGACATGATTAAAAAGGCATTCGATCTGGATATTCCAGATAGCGAAATCGGTTTTCTCGCCTTGCACATTCACTCGGCGATCAGTTACTTGCCTGTCAAAAAGGCGGTACAGTTTACGAACGTCATCAGCGAATTGGTCAGCATGATCGAGCAGCGGACAGACAGAACCATCGAACGAAGCACCGTCGACTACGTCCGGCTCATTACCCATCTGCGTTTTGCTGTGGAGCGCATCCGCCAGCAAAAGACCATTCACAACCCGCTTCTCGACCGGGTCAAAACGACGATTCCGGAAGCCTACGAGCTGGCGTCCGAGCTGGCTGCCTATATTTCCAACCGGCTGGAGGTCACTGTCCCGGAAGACGAGGTCGGCTACATGGCCTTGCATGTTTATCGCTTGTTGCAGCAACAACCGTAATCCCACAAATTCAAATTGATGATAATCCTGCGTGTTACTAGTTCGACTAGGCATGAGCGGTGAGATCATACGGACATAGTAAGTATGTCGTCGTATGGATCAGACCGTCTCATGCCTATTTTCGTTCAGACGCAAAAGGAGGAACTTATGCTACGCAGTCTGTTTTCCCGTAAAAAACAACAACAAGAAATCACTTTCCTCGCTCCTTTGACCGGGAGCGTTGTTCCTTTGTCGGAAGTGCCCGATCCCGTCTTTGCCGGGAAGGTCGTAGGCGACGGCGCTGCGATCCTGCCTGCGGAGGGCGTCCTGTACGCTCCTGTCGACGCAAAGGTCACTCATCTGTTCCCTACCCATCACGCCATTGGCTTGTCGACAGACAGCGGCGTGGAGCTGCTCATGCATATCGGGATTGATACCGTGAAATTGCAGGGCAAAGGCTTTACCCCGTTCGTCTCGGTAGGTGACAAGGTGAAAGCAGGCGACAAGCTGATTCAGTTCGATATCGCCGTCTTGCAGGAGGCAGGATGCCCGATCGTCACCCCGATCGTCATTACCAACGGCGATGTCGTCGCGGAAAAAAACGTGGTAGCACAAGGCAATGTCGCGGCAGGCCAGGAGCCGCTGATGACTGTCGTCCTGAAATAGAAGAAGCACCTGTTGGGGGAGGTACACCATGATTCAATTCGAAGTAACGGTCACGGTTGAAGGCGGGCTGCACGCTCGCCCGGCCGCTCTTTTGGTAAATCGCTCGGCGCAATCCCAAGCGAAAATCACCTTGAGCAAAGGTGACAAGCAAGCGGACGGCCGCAGCATTTTGGGGATCATGACCTTGGGCGTGACCCAAGGCGACAAGCTGATCGTCTCGGTGGAGGGAGAAGATGAGGAAAAAGTAGCTTCCTCGCTCCAGCAATTTTTTGAACAGTCTTTTGAGAGCGAATGAGCGGTGAAAGAAGGTGAAACAGGCATGTTAAAAGGAATCCCGGTTTCTTCTGGCATCGCGATCGCTCCTGTCGTCATTTTGGCACACGATGCTCCGGCTGCTTCGGCTGTGACCGCGCAAGGCGCGCCGACAGACACAAGCAAAGAGCTGGAACTGCTCGCCAGAAGCGTGGAGCAGTCGCGCGAACAGTTGGAAAAGTTGAGAGAGCAAACAGAGGAGCAATTAGGCGCAGAAAAAGCAGCGATTCTCTCCGCGCATATTGCTTTTCTGGAGGACCCCGCTTTTGTCGGGGAAATGACCTCTCTGATCGAAAACAGGCAGGTGGCCGCTGCTGCTGCCGTACAGCAAGTGTCCGACCAGTTTGTCGCCCTGTTTGAAAGCATGGACGACGCCTATATGAAAGAACGGGCGGACGATATTCGCGATGTGAGCCGCCGCCTGATTCGCAACCTCTCCGGCACAGGACAGGAGGCAGTCTTCCCGGAAGAACCGTTTATTTTGGCCGCGTGGGATGTCACTCCTTCGGAAACGCTGCAGCTTCCGCTCGCATTTGTGCGGGGCATTGTCACGGCAAAAGGCGGCGCGACCTCGCACGCAGCGATTTTGGCCCGTTCTCTGGGGATTCCGGCTGTCATGGGCGCCGGGGAACAACTGCTGGAAAAAGTAGCTGCTGGCAGCCTGCTGATTCTCGATGGCGCTACAGGCGAGCTGATCGCAGCGCCAGACGCGAAAACATTGGCACGCTACGAGGAAAAAGCCGCCAAGGAAGCCGCTGAGCGTGCAGCCTACGCGGTATTGAAGGAGTTTCCCGCCGAAACGATCGACGGCCATCGCGTTCATTTAATGGCCAACATGGCGGTTCCCGAAGAGGCAGAAGCGCTCGCCGCTTCCGGCGTAGAAGGAATCGGTTTGTTCCGCTCCGAGTTTTTGTTCATGGACCGCAGCACGCTGCCAGACGAGGAAGAACAGTTTGCGGCCTACAAGCAGGTCGCTACAGCCTTTGGCGAAAAACCTGTCATCATTCGCACGCTCGACGTCGGCGGCGACAAGCATTTGCCGGCTCTCGAACTGCCGCAGGAAGATAATCCGTTCCTCGGCTTTCGGGCGATGCGCATTTCCCTGGCCCGGCCAGAGCTGTTCCTCGTTCAGTTACGGGCGCTATTGCGCGCCAGTGCCTTTGGACGCCTGCTCATCATGTTCCCGATGATTTCCCACCTGGAGCAGTTGCGGCAAGCCAAGCAATTGTTCGAACAGGCAAAAGCGGAGCTGCGGGAAAAAGGGATCGCTTTTGACGAACAGATCGCAGTCGGCATGATGATGGAGATTCCGGGCGCTTGCCTGCAAGCGGACGCCTTTGCCAAAGAGGTAGACTTCTTCAGCATCGGGACCAACGATCTCGTGCAATACACGCTCGCCGTAGACCGAATGAACGCGAACGTAGCCAGCCTCTACAGCTACTACCACCCTGCGGTGCTGCGCCTCATCTCGCACGTCATCGAAGCCTCTCACCGCGCGGGAATATGGACCGGGCTATGCGGAGAGATGGCGGGCGATTCGCTCGCGACCGAGCTTTTGCTTGGCCTGGGCCTCGACGAGTTCAGCGGTGCGGCCTCGGTAATGCCAAAGGTCAAGGAGCGCATTCGTGCCACAAGCATGGAAAAAGCGAAGCGACTCGCAGAGTACGCTCTGACGCTTTCGACCGTGGAAGAGGTCGTGCAGTTTTTGCGAGACAAAACCGAATAAACGGTTTTGTCCCTCATTGTTTGTAAGCGATTTCACCGTTCTTTTTCCGATCAAAACAGTTTCTCTCCGGCCTGTTTGTTATGTCCTCATCTCTTGTACTCATCCGGAGAGCAGCTTTTTTGATAGACATCTCATTCCAAGGAGGTTTTACTTATGCTTGCCTTTTTGCAACGGATTGGGAAAGCACTCATGCTTCCCGTCGCCACCTTGCCAGCAGCGGCGCTTTTGCTCCGCTTTGGCGCCATCAACTACGTGACTGAATTTCGTCTCGGCGAATCTGTTGGCGGTTTTTTGAATCAGTACATCGCGCCCTTTTTGTTCGCAGGCGGATCGGCCATCTTTGACAACCTGCCGCTGATTTTCGCCGTCGGTGTCGCGATCGGGCTTGCCGGGGATGCCGTCGCCGCACTGGCTGCCGTGATCGCCTACATGGTGTTAACCTCGGTGCTTTCCAAAGTTCCCGCTGCCATGCCGTTTATCGCGGACGACGTCAAGCTGAACATGGGAGTGCTTGGCGGTATTTTGGCGGGTGGAGTCGCTTCCTACTGCTACAACCGCTACCATAACATCAAGCTACCGGAGTGGCTCGGATTTTTCGGCGGCAAACGATTCGTACCGATCATCACTTCGCTTAGCATGGTTATCATCGGTCTGTTGTTCGGGATCATCTGGGGTCCGATCCAGGACGCGCTCAACAATATGGGGAACTGGATTGTCAGCCTTGGCGCTCTTGGAGCAGGTCTGTTCGGCTTCTTTAACCGTTTGCTCATTCCATTCGGCCTGCACCACGTGCTCAACGCAATTGCCTGGTTCCAGATTGGCGATTTTACCGACACGACCGGGAAAGTCGTACACGGCGACCTGCACCGCTTCTTCGCTGGCGACAAATCAGCAGGCATGTTCATGACAGGCTTCTTCCCGATCATGATGTTCGCGTTGCCAGCGGCCGCCTTGGCCATCATTCACTCAGCCAAGCCGGAAAAACGCCAAGCAATCGCTTCTGTGTTCATCGGTACCGCGCTCGCTTCCTTCCTGACCGGGATTACCGAGCCGTTGGAGTTCGCGTTCATGTTCGCCGCTCCGATGCTGTATGTGCTGCATGCGATTTTGACCGGGGTTTCCGGGTATATCGTGACCGCGATGGGCATCAAGCACGGATTTGGCTTCTCCGCGGGTCTGATTGACTACGGACTGAACTTCCCGCTCTCCACAAACGCATGGTGGATCATTCCGATCGGTCTGGCGTTTGCCGTCGTTTACTACTTCCTGTTCCGTATCCTGATCGTCAAGTTCAACATCAAAACGCCGGGGCGCGAAGACGATGAAGTAGTGGAAAGCGCAGCTTCCGGCAGCAACTCCACGCAGGAAAAGGCGCTAAAAGTGCTCGCCCTCATCGGCGGAAAAGAAAACATCGTCAGCGTCGACGCGTGCATTACCCGCCTGCGCCTCGTGCTGAAAAACGACAAGATCGTCAATGAAAAAGGGTTGAAAGACCTGGGGGCAGCAGGAGTCATGAAGCTCGGCCAGGGCAGCGTGCAGGTCGTCTTCGGGACGCAGTCCGAGCTGTTGAAGGACGAAATCAAAAAGCTGTAGGCTTTGCTTTTCCCCAATAAATATGCCCGGTATTGGCAGCAGCCGTACCGGGCTTTTTCGTATTGGCATAGAGTCCCCTCGTTCGAATGAGATGCTTGGTTTTGCCTGCCTCATGAACCCGGAAAAAATGACGCAGCTTCTCTAAAAATGCCGGGCATTGGAGCCAACGAGCGCCCGTTCTGACGGGAACAGCTCCTTTTGCTCCAACTCGGTTTCAAACCGCATGAGCCGATCCAAAAATCCTGCGCATGCCGATTCGCTGTATGGCGCCATCATCTCGATTTCGTAGGATAATGTTTTTTTCCATAATTCAAGCTGTCTCCTATTCGCCTCCCATGCTTCCAATTCCACCCACCCCTTATCTGATATACCTTTGCTAAAACAACAAAAACAAACTCATAAAAAGTTCATTCAGGCTACATTTCAGCTTCTTTGCTAAAATCGGCAGATGGTTTGCCTTGAAATCGTACTCTCCCTTCTCGTACTTCAAGTATGTGGAAGCATTGCGAAAACCGAGTGACTCCGCCATTTCCTGCAGCGTGAGCTTGCACTCACTCCTACGTTTTGCGATAAATGGGAGGTTTAGACGTTCCATATTCAGTTTCCCTCTTCCTTTGCAGAAATGGCAAATATTTATAGTTACATGATATCGTTTCAATTTCAGCAAAGTCAACACATTATTTGTCGTTTTAGCAATCTTGTTTTTTCCGTTATGGAAAATTGTTAGAATGATATTGCCAAAACGAAAAAGGTGGTTTCACGATGTCCATAGTCGGTCAAAGGATAAAATGGCTGCGCGAGCAAAAGCAGTGGTCACAAATCCAATTAGCTGAAAAGCTTGGCATTCACAACACAGTTTTGTCGCGAATTGAATCGGGCGAAAAGAAAGGCGTAGATTCCCAGTTGATCTCCAAAGTCGCCGACCTGTTTGACGTATCGACCGATTACCTTCATGGAAGAACAGATAACCCCACGCCATTTTGGCGGCAAGCATCTGTGCGGGAAACACCTATTCCCTTCTTGGACATAGACGGGTTAACGGAAGAGGAACTTACCGAAATCAAGCGGCATATCGAATTTGTAAAATGGAAATCGAGACAGAACGGGTCGCAAGAAGACAACTAGAGAACCGTGAAAACCTCTCTCCAACCTGATCGTGGAGGGGCAAACGGACGCTGAAGCGCTTCGTCATCGCGTTCAAATGGTATAGGCATTAGAAAACCCCTGGGCCACAGGGGTTTTTGCGTGGAATGAAATACGTACAACACAGGCTCCGTCAACAGCCCGGCGAAGCCTTTTTTTCATGTATGTTCTGCTTTACTCTGCGCTGTCGTCTGGTCCAGCTCAATCCAGCTCTGGGCCCATGATTCGATCCCCTTGATTACTGGCTCCAGAGCCTTCCCCATCTCTGTCAAAGAATATTCTACCCGTACAGGCGCCGAGTCTGTAAACACTTGCCGATGCACAAGCCCTTCTTTTTCGAGGTCTTTCAGCCGTTCAGAAAGTAGCCTTCCGCTTACCGGCAGGGCCCCTTCCAACGCACAGAAACGCTGTGGTCCAGAAAGCAACTGGTACAAGATTAACCCTGTCCATCGTTTTCCCAGCAGTTGCATGCCTTTTTCAAACTTCGGACAGAGGGAAGACTGTTTCATTCGTATCACCTCATTCTCCTTTCAGTATACCGCTCTTTCTTCAATCCATCAAAATGAATGATTACTTTGTGCCTAATAATTCGCACTTTCCAGCGTTTGTAAATTTTCCATAACGTATTGACATATACAATAATTAATATATACTTACTAACGAAAAGTAACTATGTTACTGATATAAACTGATTCGGAGGTAATCATACATGGAAAATCGTTTTGAATGGAGCGCTCTTGTTTTGCGCATCGTCGTTGGCCTTACGTTTGCCATCCACGGCGTCGCCAAATTTCAGATGGGACTCGAAAACGTGGCCGGATTCTTTGGCACGCTGGGATTGCCTGCATTTATCGCCTATCTGGTTGCTTTCCTGGAGGTTGTCGGCGGGATCGCCCTGATCGCCGGACTTGGCACTCGCGTCTTTTCCGCCGCGCTGGCTGTCGTCATGATTGGTGCCGTTGCCAAAGCAAAGCTGGCAGCCGGCTTCATGGGTGGAGAAAGCGGCGCTGGCTATGAGCTGGAGCTTGCGCTGTTCGCCATCCTGCTCGCGCTCAGCATTAGCGGCAGCTCCAAGTTTGGACTCGATCAAATTTTGTTTGGAAAAAGATCGGTTGAGTAAGGTGTAGCGTAGCCTCTTGATCCCACGCAAAAAAGCCAGTGAGCAAAAGGCGGTGTGTCTGCCTTCTCCACTGGCTTTTTCACAATGGGCCGGAACCGGGGAGCCATTAAAATTTTTGCGGGAACTCATCCAGCATTTTTTTGTTGATGATCCTGATCTTTTCTGGCGGCGAGTTCTTGTTTTCCGCACTGATAAACACCGAGTTGTCCCCCGCTTCATACAGAAGCAGATACTCCCCGTCTACCATGCTTTCGCCTTCATCTACAGGCGTACCCCATCCCTGCTGAATCGTTTCCAGTGTGGCCGTCCCCAAGCGACTGCCCTCCAAGTCAATCGCATATACGCGATCCGCCCCGTCAAAAAAGACGATGCCATCGTCCAGTTTTTCCAGGACAGCATACTGCCCGCCATCCAAGAAGTCTTTCTTGACCACCGCGCAGTACCGCTTGACGACTTCTTCCTTTTTCATTCCGATCGCAATATCGAAGCCGTTGATTTCGTTATTTGCGAGCAGCTTTAAAAAGTTGTCGTCTAAAATCAGTTGCGCTGTTAAACCCGGCTGCTCTGCTGGCAATGGCTTCTCGTTGTTCGCTTCGTTTTGCCCCGCTCCGTTGTTCTCGTTTTGGACAGGGGACTCTGGTTTTGGCTGCTGCCCGTCTGTCGGTTTGGCCTCCGGGGGCACGGGAACACTCGCCTCGGGGGAACAGCCGATTGCAAGTATGCTCGCTGTCATTACGGCCATTGCCATACATACTAATCGTCTCATGGGTCATGCCTCCTGCTTTATCTTTTCATCGCTGCAACATTTTTACATTTTTAGAGTCGAACTAATAAGAACGGAGGTGCTAGCTATGCCTGTCTGGTTACTGGTCACAATCATTTGCGTGGGTCTTTTGCTGATTGGGAGCTTAGTCGATTGGAGAGCGAAAAGGAAGAAGCAAACATTGCTCATCGACAATAACAATCGCAATTCGCTCGATGAAGGATATGATTCAAGAGGGCGGGATGATTTTCACTAATGTTAGTACGTTGTTTGATGATGTTTTGTTTCCAAAAAAAAACTACGGCTGACCAATTAACATACAATAAGTTTCTTCTATCCTTTGTAGGTATAGTTCAGGGTTAGTTCTGAAGCGTCTGCGTTTCGTCGCTTCACTCAACCGAGAAGACCAGCGAAAACATTCATCGCGATAGGCAAGGTAGTCGACAGCTTGAAGTCTGCTCAAGACATCACTCTGACGGAGTGCATCATCGACAAACACGACCATCTCGCCGCTTCGTAGAATATATTCGTTCCAACTTCGTAACCCGGTCGTCCGTCGATGCCGGGTTTTCGTTTGACGAAAGAAGCGCTCATGGTCATTGTTCGTTCGGGGGACATGCAAGTGGTCATAACAGGTAAACAAGCCCTTCCAGAACCCTCGCGTGTAGCTCGTTAGATTCGCTACCATTGGTTTGTCTTCTTCGCTGGTGTATGTCTGCTCAACCCAATTCAACAGTTGTTGCATATGAAATTGAACCGTCTCACTGCGCTTGTCTACGTCTGGATTCAAGATTTCGGCAACGCGATGAATCGGGAACGCCCATCGTTTCACCGCAGCATACTGCTCCTCGAAGTCGTGTAATTTACCGAAAATTCCGATTAAGTTTCGGAGTAGGGAGGGCCCCTTTTTTATCCAGGCATCGCTCGAGGGAAGCCTGAATGGCTTTTGCATTTTCATAAACCCGTATGCCCGGCAGATCAAGCGGTGGATTGCCATCTTCGAGAAGCACGGAACGAATGGCCGCTACGTATTCCTTAGCGACCTCAGCGTCGGCAGATGTGTCGCTCCCGATTTTCCTCTCTATTTCGCGTATCCCGCGAAGGCTTTTCTTAATCCCTGTCTTGAGTTTGCGGTCTAAATCGACAACAGGCTTGGCAATATCCTTTAGGTAATGGTACTGACAGTATTGGTACGGTACGTCCGGCAACAGCGATTCCATGGCCAGTCGAATGGATTGCTGGCCGTCCGTAACGATCCCAATGATGGGAAAGCCCAACTCGATAACGGGAAGGATGAGCTTTTTCAGTTCTGCGGCGGAACTACTCTTGAGATTTTGGGCAGACAGAATGGTACCGCTGAAAATTTCTCGTATGACGTAGAGCGTCTCATTTCCTTTCTCGGGTTGCACTCCATCCATGGAAATCATGATGCCGCCATGGTCCGTAACCACTTGCTTTAATGCTTGTTTTATGTGATCCGTAACGCTTGCGCGGAGCAAGGTTAGATAACGTTCGTACAGTCTTTGGGAATTGCGTTCTGACGTGGCTACCCCTCGTTGATTCAACTCTTTCGTAATTTCGCCGATGGTCATGTGTTGCTGAAACCGAAGCTGTCCGACGAGCGCCAGCACATCAAAACCGTAGGAAGTATGTTTCATGCTGAGAAGTTCCGCTTCCGCAGATTTATAGTAGGTCTTGGGGTGCAGGCAATCCGAATTTCTGCAAGCATAAGCCATGCTCCAAGCTTGGATAACGCCGGAGAGCGTAATGATATTCTTTTTCCATGCAGTATGATGCCGTTTAAGCTTCGTACCGCAATGAGGGCAATTCTGAATTTCCGGACGAAAATAAATCTTCCTTTCAGGAATGACACGATTTTTGGGCAAGGGCATATGAAAACCTCCATCAAAATAGCTATTTACTACTTCGACAGAGGCATTGGAAATCCTTGTTAGTTAATTGGTCTGTCGTAGAAAAAAAAACGATTTTTCTGAACGTTACTTTGTTTTCAATTGGCTAAAAAACGGAGTGATCCACAAAGGTATTTTCGTCCATTAGCATTTAGAATTCTAGATGATCTGTATATAAATGTCAGTCAAGCAGACGAGACTACTTTTGACTCCCGAGTGATTCCTTCCTTGAAATCACTCGGGTTAATCTTAATCAAGACTTTTTCTGTAAATATCCTTGTACCTGGTTTCATACTCGCAAACAATGGATAGTTCTTTTGCATGAAATGACGTAGAAATCCCATATTCAATAAGATAGGAGAAATATTCCTTAGCTAGTGAAAACAGATTATCTATCAATTCTTTCTCTGGTAGTTCAACCTGTACAATCCTGTTTCCGTCTCTTGTTGCTGTCAACAACAGCTTATTTTCACCTGTTTTCCTCAAACCAATTGTGATTACACTTAACCCGTAAACGTTATCGCTAATTGCTTTTTCAGCACTTAGGTAGTAATCCTCAACCAATGCAATCAGTTGCGTGAGCAGCCTGGCTTCGCAAAACCGGAAATCAGATACTTGTTTACCCTGACTCGTAATCACCAGTGCTTCCATAAAATTGCTATCGCTTGGATCAATAGCTCTCTGAATTTCAGTTTTGTTTTGAATAGGGATAAGAACTTTTTCGATACAGCGAAAATCGATGTTATCTGAGGGGAGAGTAATGTATAGCTTCATATCAATCATATTCATAGGAACTCCCTTATCTTATTTTTCGTTATATTCCACACTATAGTACGGTATTTTCGCGATATTTTTCGTGAAATGTGAGAAAGAAGCCTTATCCATTCTAGATAAAGGCTTTCTTTTCGTTGGGATTTGTTATCTATTCCGCTTGATTATAACTAATAGGGAATACAGAAACCACACGCTCACCTGACATGATGACTCTGTATACCTTGCCTTTATGATATCCATCATATGGGATTACTTTTTTGTTATTGATGTTTTTCGCCATTTCCTTCCCGTTAAACGAATAATCAATCACGCTTTCAATAACATCTTCAACGTAAGAGAATTCAGTACCCGGTGTGAATGCTAATCAAAAAGTTGACCATTTTTGGAGCAAACGCTCATCTTCGAGTTGACCACCTACGATGCTTTTTTTCACACAAAGTAGCATTTTATTTCCTGCACCAAGGATCGTCAAGGATAAAGGGTAAACCCCTTGCTACGCAAGCCCTTGACGATCCTTGGCTCAGTAAAAACATTTGCAATTAGGTGTGAAAATGATGACGTGTGCTCAAACTGTCAGGTGGGTAACTTTATGATGAGCAAAGTGGTCAACATTTTGGTGAGCGTTCACAACCCGGATTAAAAAATGAATTTTTTGCCTTTTGATATGTACTAAATGTCGACCAGTACTCTGGGAAGTGTCTCGTAACAATGTGCAGCATTCCCATAGTTACGTCCCCATAGGCTAAGTACACTTGTTCTGATCTATTCGGTAAATCATAAAACCTAATGATAGCCGAAGATTTTGGTAATCCTTCTCCTCGATCACGAATGTCTCCTCTATCAAAAGTGCCATTGTCCAGATAGTACTCTTTTAGAGCCTCACCCGCTTTATCTGGATCTTCTTGGTCAAAGAAAAGTTCATCTCCATTTTTTAATATGAATTTTATACGTTTTGAATACAGGATAATCCTAGCAACTGTGCTTATGACTCCTCCTCTTCTTAGTTCGTTTTTACTTTCAGATTGATTTACGCCAATATCTTCTGTTCTTTCGTTCAACTTAATTAAAGACTCGTCGGACTCTTCGTTCAAGTGCTTGACACCCTTGTACGCTTCGGCCTGAACTTGTGTTTCGCTTGTTATTGCTGTTTGACTTTTGCTTGCTGAAACTGGTGTGACAGCAAGCGCAAGCATAGAAAAAGCAAGGAATGCAGAAAGGAATTTTTTCATTTTGTACAACCCTTCTAAAAATGTAATTTTTTACAAGGCAAAATATAACATATTGTATTTTGTGAAGCAATAAAATTATATAATAATAAACTTATATAAAATCTCGTTAGTGTTGGATAAACGACTATACTTGCAGAAAATTGATTTTTCTAAATGTTATTCACAAATTATTAATATCACTTTATTAATATCACTATGCATACATCATTATGGTCCCATTCTGTTGAGGCATAGTACATAAAATGAGTTCCACTAATGATTACTTGCAACACCAACTGGCTTCGTAAAAAACCACTCGTCAAACTCATTTGAAAGTACATTGTATTTCACAAGCTTATCGAAGTACATTTCTTCATGTCCAATGTTTTTGCGCACCAGAAAAACTATACGATCCTCTAGACTTAGCATTGACGGAACAATATTATCGTTTTCAAATCCCCGTACAGGTAACTACTCTAATCATCATTTCTCCTCCAAATGATAAATTCGACACCTCGTTGGACAATTACACCAACAGTTTCATGCCGATTGAAACCACAGTAAACCTCATTTCAAAACATAAACTGCTGATTTTCAATCGCCCCATAAAAATAGAAAAAGCCTTGATAGCTCAAGGCTTTTTCATGTATGGCGTCCCCGAGAGGATTCGAACCTCCGACCTACAGTTTAGGAAACCGTTGCTCTATCCTGCTGAGCTACGGGGACATATATCGTTAGTGGCGTGGCAAAAGCATTCGGCTGACGCTTCACCCACCTTCTTATTATATGCACCCGACTACTTTTTGGCAAATCCAGCGGCCATCTTCGCAGCCTACTGCAACACGATTACACCACACGCCACCACAACCAAAAACATCAAGGCGCTACCAACACCTTCCCGGTTACGATTTATCGCCATGCGCATAGCAATTGTACTTGGTTGGGCGCCAGATCACGGGAAGGTTCCAAAAGCGAAATCACCGCCAACGCCAAAAACCTTGGAATCCCCGAATCCCAAGGCTTTTGGCATCAAAAAATACACCTGCCCAAATCAAACTACTTCCCCTATCCAGCCCACACAAACCGCCAATCCAATCTGGCCAAACAATCACAGCAACAGCCAGGCCCCCGCTCCACCCAGCACCTACAACCGGCTAACCGGCTCTACCGAATCGCCTTCATAACCCGTTGACGACCAGAAAAAGTAGCAACCTCCGCCACCCCAAGCGCACGAATCGTCTCCAAATTCGCCGCCACATACCTCCCGATATCGTCGGGAAAATGCGCATCCGACGAGAGCGTCAGCGGAACGCCATGGGCCACGAGAACGTCCAGAAAAGCCGGGCTGGGGCACATCTCCTGTACGGGATAGCGGTAATACAGCCCCGCGTTGATCTCGGTCGCCGTATCCGTTTCTTTCAAAGCGGCGGCGATTCTGTAGTAATACGAAACAAGCTCCGACTCCGCAGGGCGATAGGAGAACACTTTCAGATTGTCCAGATGGGCGACAAAGTCGAACAGCCCGCTTTTGACCATGCATTCGACCGTGTGGAAAAAGTCCGCGTATAGCTGCTTCAGGTCATGCTGCTCAAACAGATGGCGCGTCTCGGGATTGTCGAAGCCCCATCCGTGCAAAAAATGGACAGAGCCGATTACATAATCCCACGAAGCGCCTGTCAGCAAGCACTGCAATTCCGCTTCCCCGCCGACGAAGTAATCCGCTTCGATCCCCAGCCGCAGCTCCACGCCGCTTGCCGCCCAGCGCGGCTTTGCTGCCTCGATGGCGGCGCAAAAGTCGCCGAGGCTCTCGGTACACACTTGATTGAGCCAGGTGCGCTGCAAACGGCCCAAATCAGTGTCGCCAAGCTCCATAAACTGCTCAAAGTACGGACGGGCTTCGCGAAAGCGGTATAAATGATCGACAATCCCCACTTCCTTCAAGCCTTTGTGCAGCGCCTCCCGCAAATACAGATCGAGCCAGGACGGATCGTATGCGCCCAGAGACAAACGGTTATTTAATCGCGCCAGACTGTCCTGCAGCCAGGCGCGGGTATGTCGAGGTTCAGTCAACGGGTAAAAGTAGTCGAGAGCCGCATTGGTACGCTCGAGCCAACGCAACGAATAAGGCCCTTCTTCCAGATGAAGATGGTAGTCGATCAGCATGGGAAGTCTCTCCTTCGCGGATGTTCGCTTATCCATGTGGTTTGCATGCCCGACGAGAGCCATTCATCCGGCATCGGCTGGTCACAGACGACCGCGCTGACATCCGCCCAGCCGCAAATGCGGAAAAATTGCGTTTGGCCGATCTTGGAGGCGTCCCCCAATACGTAGACTTGCTCGGCGCGTTGCACCATCATGGTCGAGCACAACGTTTCTTCCATGTCGTAGTCGGTAAAGCCGTCAGCCGTCATTCCTCCGCAGGAAATAAACGCTTTGTCAAAATGAAAGCGCGAGAGCAGCTCGCACGTAAACGCCCCGGCGACGGATTGTTGCGCGGGATGGGTCAGGCCGCCCAGCATAATTACCTGCCCGTTGAATTGGTTCGCTTCCAACAGCTCGTTTAACAAAGAAGCGGCAGGCAGCGAATTGGTGACAATCGTCAACTGGTTTAGACCCTTGATCGCACGCGCCAGCTCCAGTGTCGTCGTCCCGACGTCGAGCGCGATCGTGTCTCCGTCAGATAAAAGCTCAGCCGCGATTTGCCCGATTTTCGTTTTCGCCGCCTGTTGAATCGCCTGTTTCTTTTCAAAGTGCGGCTCCCGATTCGCCAAATGATAAGGGATGGCTCCTCCGTACACTCGCTTTAGCATGCGCTGCTGTTCCAGTTGGTCCAGATCGCGTCGGATGGTCTCCGGCGTCACTGCCAGGCTTTTGGCCAGATTCATCACCTGAATTTTACCGTGGCGGTTCAGTTCGTCCAAAATCACTTGCTGTCGTTCTTCAGGCAATAGTGTCATAAAGCGGAATCACATCCTTGGGACATAAGTACAATGTTTTGGTTGCGCCTGCCTGCTCCGGCTCATAGGACAGGTGCAGGGAGTCCACCAGCACGGGAACTTCGCCAATGTTCAGCTCGTAACGGGTAACGTTGCCGAGCATGGTTACATGGGCAATATTTCCGGTCAAGCGGATGTCCTCCGCAGCCATCCGCTGTTCGCGAAACGTCTCCGGACGGATGGCGAAGCGTTCGGCTGCCGGAGCGGCCAGATCAGGCGCGATTCGGTTCAACTGCTCGGCGGTCAGTACGTTGTAATTCCCGATAAAACGGGCGACAAATTCCGAGCGTGGCTGGGTGTATATCTCATGCGGACTGCCGTGCTGAACGATTCGTCCGCCATTCATGATGTAGATGCGGTCACTGACAGCCATGGCCTCTTCCTGATCGTGCGTCACCAGCACCGTCGTCATGTTCAGCTCGCGTTGAATCGTGCGCAGTTGCTTTTGCAAATTTTTGCGAATCTGCGCATCCAGCGCACTGAGCGGCTCGTCCAGCAGAAGCACCTTGGGCCGCGTGACCAGAGAACGGGCGAGTGCCACGCGCTGCTGCTGACCGCCAGACAATTCACGCGGATAGTTTTGCTCTTTTCCCGTAAGCCCCACCAGTTCGATCATTTCCTGCACGCGCTGCCGAATGTCCGCCTTCGGGATTTTGTTCATTTCCAGGCCAAAGGCAATGTTTTGACTGACCGTCAGATTGGGAAAAAGCGCATACGATTGGAACACCATGCCGATCTCCCTGTTTTTGGGCGACACGTCTGTCACGTCTTTGCCGTCAATGTAGATCGTGCCCGTATCAGGGGCAGTCAGACCGCTGAGGATGCGGAGCAACGTACTTTTGCCGCACCCGCTGGGGCCAAGCAAGGTAACCAGCTCGCCTTTTTCAATGGCAAGCTCGAGCTGCTTCAGCACGTTTTGGCCGTGAAAGGTTTTGGACAGATGTTCGATTTGGACGTAACTCATCAAGAAACCTCCTTGCGTGCGAAACTTCGGCGCGTGAATTTTACAATCAGCCCGGTGATGACAGCCATCAGGGCAAAATAAGTGACGGTAATCGCGCTGGCGATATGCCCGCTTGTCGATAGCTTGGCGTACAAATACAACTGCAAGGTTTCGAATCTGCCGCCCACCAAAATGTTAATCAGGACAAATTCCCCGAACAAAATAGAGAACGACAAGAGCGCAGACACGAGAATCCCGGACATGATATTCGGAACGATAATCCGCACGAACGCCTGCCAGCGGCTCGCGCCCAGCAGCTCGGCCGCCTCCATCAACGAACGGGCTTGCAGAGCAAGCAGGCTGTTCCGCGTTCCTTGATACAGATACGGCAGCAGACCGACCAGATACGCTCCGGCCGTGATGAAAATCATCGGAATCCCGCTGCCTGAATAAGTGCGAATCAGGCCGACCGCCATAATGACACCCGGAACGGCGTAGGTGAGCATGACAAAAAGCTGAACGAGCCTCTCCAGCCGGGGAGCGTAGACGACGATTGAAAAAACAGCCGGAACGATAATGACGACGGCAGCGACAGTCGTCAGGGAGCTAAGCAAAAAGGAGCGTCCGAATGCCTGCAAAAACCGCGGGTCGCCATACAGCTCCGCGAACCATTTTCCCGTAAGCCCTTCCGGCAAAACCGTGCTGTTCCACTCGGTTGCCAGCGAATACAGCACGGTAGCCGCTACAGGCAAAAACAAATACAGCATGACCAACGCAAACGACAAGGACGGCAAACCAATCCGCTTCAAGACAAATCCCTCCGTATCTTCCGCGTCAGCCACTCGTTCACGAGCAGGGCTGCGGCAAGCGTCAGGCCGAGCAGGACAGCAAGCGCGCTACCAAGCTCGGGTCTGGCAAAAATGTCGCCGGAGACGAGCGCGCCAATCCGAATCGGCACGAGATTGTAGTTGCTCCCGGTGAGCGCGTAAGCCGAAGCATAGGCCCCCATCGCGTTGGCAAACAAAATGCTGAATGTGCCGACGATGCCTGGCAGCAGTACCGGGAAACCGATCCGCAGCCAAAAATTCCAGGGGCTTGCCCCAAGCAGCTCGGCCGCTTCCATCCACTGCTTCTGAATGGCGTGGTACAGAGGATACAGCAGCATCACTGCCAAAGGCAGTTGAAAGTAAATATAAACAAGCGTCAACCCGCTCCACGAATAAAGCGTAAACGATTGTCCGAAATCAATCCCCAGTTGCTTCGCGAGCAAAACAAACAGGCCACTGTTGCCCAACAGGACAATGAAGGCAAAAGCGAGCGGGATACCTGCAAAATTGGAGGTCAGGTTCGTAATGACGAGCACTCGCTGTTGCAGAGACTGCGGGAAGCGGGTAATCGCATAGGTAGCGAAAACAGCAGCGACGATTCCGATGAGCGAAGACAAGAGCGAGATGAGCACGCTGTTTTCAAACGCCTGCAAGTAGTACGGATTGGCAAAAATCTCGCGATAGTGACTGAATGTAAAACCGCCGTCCCCTTCGGCCTGAAAGCTCCCACCGATCATGGAAAACAACGGGGCGAGCAGAAACAGCGCGATTATCGCAAAAAACGGAATCGTCGTGACCAAAAGCATGCTGACAAATCGTTTCATCGCAAAAGCTCCTTTCTGAGCGGAAAAGACGCCCCCTCAGGGAGACGTCTTGCTCTGCCCGGATACCGTCAATGGCTGCATCGCTTCCGAGGGGGAGATGCCGAGCAGTTGGCAGGCAAGCGGAGCCACCTGCAATTGCGGGATCGCCACCTCGCGTATCCCCGGAGATACCCGGTTGCTGATGACAAACAGGGGAACGTCCCGGTCAGCGCTAGACGTACCGCCGTGATTTCCGTCCGCTGTCATTCCGTGATCGGCTGTTACGATTATTTGATAGCCCGCGTCGATCCACGCGGGAAGCACGTTTGCCAGGATCGAATCTGCCGCCAGAACGCGGTTGCGATAGCGCGCGGAATCAGCCGTATGCTTGTGGCCGTCATCGTCAATGTTCATGGAGTGGACGTAAAGAAAATCCGGATTGAATCCATGCAACAAAAAGTTGGCGTCGGCAAACAGGTGAGTATCCGGATAGTGATCTTCCCAGTAAAACATCCCGTGTTGTATCGGCTTGTCCGTGTTCAACTGGATGCGGTCGTGAAACGGGCTGAACGGAGCCTTGTTGTACAGCTCGCTCACCCAGCAATAAGCGGCAGCAGCGTTGGACATCCCGTTTTTGCGCGTCAGGTGGAACAGACTCTCCTGATGCGAAAGCCGCACCGCCTGATTGCTGGAAATCCCGTTTTTCCACGCAGGGGTTCCCGTCAAAAGAACCTCGTACAAAGGCCGGGAGAGACTGGGCAATTCCGAGCGAACCTGGAAGCGGGCAGCGAAGCCGTACTCGACCAGATGATGCATGTACCCCATGTGCGAGACAGCCGTGTCGAATCTCAATCCGTCGAGCACAATCATGGCGAGCTTGTTAGCGGACATGGATCAACACCTGCTCTTGCCATAGCTGCGGCAATTTTTTCGCTGTCTCTTCCCATGCATTCAAATTGCCAACCGGACGCGCATTTTTGTACATTTCTTCCGGGAGCAGCTTGGCCTTGGCAGACTCGTCAAGCTTGGCATTCGCGCGAATGGGTCTGGCATAGCCGCGAGCCAGATTGGACTGTCCGGCATCGGAGAGGATGTATTCACGTGCCAGCATCGCGGCGTGCGGATGCTTGGCGTACTTGTTGATAAGCGTAGCGTACCCGCTGCTGACCGATGCTTCTTCCGGGATGATGACGTCAAAGCGGTTTTTGTCGATTTTGTCACGGTAGCCGAGCGCGTTGAAGTCCCACACGATGGCGACTTCGATTTCGCCCTTTTCCAGATTGGCAAGGCTCGGGTCGCTCGTGCTGAGTCGCTTGTTTTTCGCCAGGTCAGCAAAAAAGTCAACGCCGGGCTGAATATTTTTCTCGTCTCCCCCGTGGGCATAAGCGGCGGCCAGAACGGCAAACTGCGCCTGATTCGCTTTCATGACGTCGCCAATCGCGATCTTGTAGCTTCCGCTTTTCAGATCAGCCCACGACTTGGGAGGATTTTGCACTTTGGTCTTGTCGGTGAGAAAAGCGAGCGTTCCAGTATAGCCGAGCACCCAGTGCCCTTCATCGTCCTTTGCCCAGTCGGGAATGTCGTTCCAGTAGGAGGTTTTGTAAGGCAGCGTCAGCCCTTTTTGTTTGGCTAACGGTCCAAATGCGATGCCCACGTCGCCGATATCTGCTGTGGCGTCTTCTTTTTCTGCTTCAAACTTGGCCAATTCCTCTGCGCTCGACATGTCGGTGTCCGTATGCTTCAAGCCGTATTCCTTCTGAAGATTGCCCCATGTCTCTCCCCAGTTTGCCCACGTGTCCGGCATCCCTACAGAGTTGACTTCGCCCTCCTGCTTCGCTTTTTCCACGATTTGCTCCAGGGTCAATTGCGACGTATCCAGAGTAGCGTCTGATTTCGTCTCGGTGGCACATCCGGCAAGCAGTAAAACGGATGTTACGACAGCAACGGTTCGTTTCCAGCCCAACTGGTTCCCTCTCATCTTTTAAGGCTCCTTTTCGTTTTTATTTGTGTTTGATCGTTTTGTTTTTTCGTCTATCATCGTAAACAACCAAAATGAAACTGATATAAATGGGTTGTAAAGAAGCGATTAAGACTCTGTGAAAAAAGAAAAGCGGCCCTCTGCTGCCAGAGAACCGCGTCGCGTCCGGAAAAAAGCGATGATCGTTTTCACTCTTGTTGAAAAACGAAGAAGAACTAGGGGTAGTCGCGCCCCTAGTCCGTTTATCGTGCTTCTTCTGTTTAGTTGTGAGCGAACTGCTCTTCTTCTGTCGACCCGGTCAAAGCTGTGGTCGAAGAAGTTCCGCCAGCGATCACTTGCGCTACTTCATCGAAATAGCCAGTGCCAACTTCACGCTGATGGCGAGTCGCGGTATAGCCGTGAACCTCGCTTGCAAATTCAGCCTGCTGCAATTCGGAGTAAGCAGCCATTCCGCGATCGCGGTAGCCGCGCGCCAGCTCGAACATGCCGTAGTTCAGGGCGTGGAAGCCTGCGAGCGTTACGAACTGGAACTTGTAGCCCATCTCTCCCAGCTCCTCCTGGAAGCGAGCGATCGATTCCTCGTCGAGCTTTTTCTTCCAGTTGAAGGACGGGGAGCAGTTGTAGGCCAGCAGCTTGCCTGGATATTGGGCATGGATCGCTTCTGCAAAGCGGCGTGCTTCCTCCAGGTTTGGCTCGGAAGTTTCGCACCAGATCAGGTCTGCATACGGAGCGTAAGCGAGTCCGCGGGCAATCGCCGCGTCCAGCCCCCCGCGGAGGCGGAAAAAGCCTTCTGGAGTGCGCTCGCCGGTGAGGAACGGCTGGTCTTGCGGATCGACGTCGCTCGTAATCAGGAAAGCGCCGTTTGCGTCTGTACGCGCTACGATGATGGTCGGAACGCCCATGACGTCAGCAGCCAAGCGAGCGGAAATCAGGTTGCGGACAGCAGCCTGCGTCGGGATCAGCACTTTCCCGCCCATGTGGCCGCATTTTTTCTCGGAAGCGAGCTGGTCTTCAAAATGCACGCCGGCAGCTCCCGCTTCGATCATGCTTTTCATCAGCTCAAACACGTTCAGTGGCCCGCCGAAGCCCGCTTCCGCGTCAGCGACAATCGGAGCAAACCAGTACGTATCTGTACCGCCTTCGGATTGGTCGATCTGGTCTGCACGCTGCAGAGCCTGGTTGATTCTTTTTACGACATGAGGAACGCTGTTTGCCGGGTAGAGGCTTTGATCGGGATACATTTGACCGGAGAGGTTCGCGTCTGCCGCCACTTGCCAGCCGCTCAAGTAAATCGCCTTCAGTCCCGCTTTTACTTGCTGGATGGCCTGATTCCCGGTCAAAGCCCCCAACGCTTTGATGTGATGCTCGGTATGCAGCAGGTTCCACAGTCGCTCCGCACCCAACCGAGCCAACGTATGCTCGATTTGCACAGACCCGCGCAGACGGTAAACGTCCTCAGCCGAATACGTCCGGGTAATTCCCTGGAAACGCTCGGTTTGCCAGCTTTGTTCAATCTGTTGAATCGCTTCCTGCTTTGTTTGTTTGCTCATTTTCTTTTTCCCCCACTCGTTTTTTTATGATTGTTATTAAAGATAGCGATAGCCCGGTACAGTCAGAAAATCCTCGAAGTCGTCCTCTGTCACCAGCCTCAGGAACAGCTCGCCGGCAACCTGAAATTTGCTGTTTTCATAACGTTCCTGGCCAATCGCTTGTTTCAATGCCTGCAATTCCTCGCTCAGCCATTGCTTGACCAGACCCTCGGTGATCTTTCGGCCATCCTGGAGCACACCTTGTCGATGGCGAATCCAGTGCCACACCTGAGCCCGGGAAATTTCCGCGGTCGCCGCATCCTCCATCAGATTGTGGATCGGCACTGCGCCATACCCGCGCAGCCACGCTTCGATGTACTGCAAGCCTACGCTGATGTTGGTGCGCACGCCTTCTTCTGTGATGACGCCCTCTGGTACAGCCAGCAGGTCGCTTGCCGACACCTGCACATCCTCGCGTTTATACCAGATTTGGTTCGGCTCTCTCATCAAACGGTTGAAAACTTCCATCGCCACAGGCACCAGTGCGGGATGGGCTACCCACGTGCCGTCGTGCCCGTCGTAAGCTTCCCGCTCCTTGTCAGCGCGTACTTTGGCGAGCGCTTCTTCATTTTTGACCGGGTCGTTTTTCACCGGAATCTGGGCCGCCATCCCGCCGATGCAAGGAGCCTGGCGTTTGTGGCACGTTTTCACCGCCAAAGTGGTGTAGGCCCTCATAAACGGAACCGTCATCGTCACTTGCGCCCGGTCAGGGGTGATGACATCCGGCTGATTCCGCAGCTTTTTAATGTAGCTGAAAATGTAATCCCAACGCCCGCAATTCAGGCCTGCACTATGCTCCCGCAGCTCATACAAAATCTCATCCATCTCAAAGGCAGCGAGAATCGTTTCGATCAGAACCGTCGCCCGAATCGTCCCGCGCGGAATATTCAGCTCCTCCTGAGCGAACACAAATACATCGTTCCAGAGGCGCGCTTCCAGGTGGCTTTCCAGCTTCGGCAAGTAGAAGTACGGGGCTGTCTTGTTCGCGATCAAGGCATCGACGTTGTGGTAAAAGTAGAGGCCAAAGTCGAGCAGGCTGCCGGAAATCGGCTTTTGATCGAGAAGGATGTGTTTTTCGTCGAGGTGCCAGCCACGCGGCCGTACGATCAATACCGCTGTCTTCTCATTGAGGGTGTATTGCTTTCCTTCCGGGCTGGTGTATGAGATGTTGCGGCGGACAGCGTCCTTCATGTTGATCTGGCCTTGAATCGTATTTTCCCAAGTAGGCGAGTTTGCGTCCTCAAAGTCTGCCATGAAGAGACGTGCGCCCGAATTGAGTGCGTTGATAACCATTTTGCGGTCGCCGGACGGCCCGGTAATCTCCACTCGGCGATCCAGCAGATCATGCGGAAGCGGAGCTACCGTCCAATCTCCGTTGCGAATCTCGGCTGTTTCCGGCAAAAAGTCAGGCAGTTGCCCCGCATCTATTTTCAATTGGCGTTCCTCGCGAGCGGCAAGCAATTGCTGCCTTCTGTCGCCGAATTTTTGCTCCAGCTTGATGACGAACTGGATCGCTTCCGGTGTGAGAATATCCTCGAAGCCGGAGCGCATCTCGCCGGTAATCTGAATTTCCAGCGGATATGGATTGGTTGGAATCGTAGTCAAACCTGTTCACCTTCCCTTGATAACATCTGAATTATTATGGTACAGATCGAATTTTTCCGAATTATTATAGTACAGAAGGTTCAAAAAAAATGGCTTAATCCTGATATCCGCTGCCACTGCAATGACTGCAGCTCACATGTCCGTCCCCCAAGCAATGATGGCAAGCCGCTCCGTTGTCATCATGACCAACGCCTCCGCATCGTGGGCAATTCTGTTCGCCGTTTCCTTCACACCGATAGCAGTCCATTTCCCATTCCCTCCATATCTGTATTAAAACAATATTCTTTTGATTTGTTTTTATTATATAACAGAGATTAGTACAATGCAACACAATTTTCTAAAAATTATAACTGTATTAGAACACATTTTCCAAGCTGCCTTTTCCCCCTGCTCTCTCGCCTTTTCGCCGCCCAAAAAGAAAGCAGCCTCTGATCCAAACAAAGATCAAAGGCTGCTGTGCTTATTTATGGGGTTCTTCCCCCCGCTTATTTCGGCTCGATTTTTGCTACTCCGCCCATGTACGGACGCAGCACTTCCGGAATGGTGATGCTTCCGTCCGCTTCCTGGTAGTTTTCCAAAATCGCCGCTACTGTACGGCCGATGGCGAGGCCCGAGCCGTTCAGTGTATGCACGAATTCCGGCTTCGATTTGGTGTCGCGGCGGAAACGAATATTGGCGCGGCGAGCCTGGAAGTCTTCGAAGTTCGAGCAAGACGAGATTTCGCGGTACGTATTCGAGCTTGGAATCCATACCTCCAGATCGAATTTCTTCGCTGCCGTAAATCCGAGGTCGCCCGTGCACATGCTCATGACACGGTACGGAAGTCCAAGCAGTTGCAGTACCTTCTCTGCGTTTTTCACCAGCTTATCCAGCTCATCATACGAATCTTCCGGTTTGACGAATTTCACCAGCTCCACTTTGTTGAATTGGTGCTGGCGAATCAGCCCGCGTGTATCGCGACCAGCCGATCCCGCTTCCGAACGGAAACAAGCGCTGAAAGCAGCATAGTATCGCGGCAAATCTGCTCCATCCATAATTTCATCCCGGTGCATGTTGGTGACAGGCACCTCTGCGGTAGGAATCAGGAAGTAGTCTGGTCCCTCCAGCTTGAAAGCATCTTCCTCAAACTTCGGCAACTGTCCGGTTCCGGTCATGCTTGCGCGGTTTACGATGTATGGCGGGATGACTTCCTCGTATCCGTGCTCAGTGGCATGCAGGTCCATCATGAAGTTCATCAATGCGCGCTCCAGGCGAGCTCCCAGTCCTTTGTAAAAGACAAAGCGGCTTCCGGTTACTTTTGCAGCCGTCTCAAAATCGAGAATCCCTGCCTGGCTGGCCAGCTCCCAATGCGGTTTGGTCTCGAAGCCAAAGCTGCGCGGCTCGCCCCACGTCCATGCCACCACGTTGTCGTCTTCAGAAGTCCCAATCGGCGTGCTTTCGTGCGGCAGGTTTGGCAAGCTCAGCAAAATGAATTCCAACTGCTCATCCAGCTTGCGCAGCTCTTCGTCCAGCTTCTTGATGCGTTCGTTTACTTCTTTCATTTCCGCGATCAGGTGGTCGGCATTCTCTTTGTTCCGCTTCATGACTGCTACTTGCTCAGACACGGTATTCCGTTTATTTTTCAGCGCCTCTGCTTCCTGAATCACTTGGCGGCGTTTTTCATCGACCTCTGCAAATTGATCCAGAGCGGAAATATCTTCATTGCGATGCGCCAAACGGCGTTTTACTTCCTCCAAATCTTGCCGCAGTACTTTTACGTCCAACATGTTCGAATCCCTCCGAATCCATAATAAAAATGCAAAAAACACCCGTCCCCTAATAAGGGACGAGTGTTGTGTACCCGCGTTGCCACCCTCGTTGATACATGCCCAACCCTGGCGCATCTATCCACTCCATCCGTCATAACGGGACGGTTCCGGGCAAAGTTCATTCCTTTGCCACTCCGAGATGGATTCCCTCACATACCGGATCGGTTCGCACCTACCACCGACTCTCTACACCAGGTTGATGTGAAGTACTTGTTCTCATCATCGCATTCTCATTCATACATACTTCTATTGTTAACTGTACTACAGGTTCTATACGTATGTAAAGGGCGCTCCGCCATCATCTTGTACCAAAAAGAAAAGACCGGCATTTTGTCAATGCCGATCTTTTCATGCAAGCTTGGCTTTTATTAGCTTCTGTATTCTTTCACCATGTCGAGGAAGTATTTGTGCAGTCTTGCATCTTCCGTCAATTCCGGGTGAAAGGCGGCCGCCAGATAGTGGCCTTCTCGTGCTACCACGATCTTTTCTTCGTACTTGGCCAGCACTTCTGCGTTTTCTCCGACTTCCATAATATATGGCGCCCGGATGAACACTGCCGGGTAATCTGCACCCACACCAGCCACAGGCATTGTCACCTCGAAGCTCTCCTTTTGGCGGCCAAACGCGTTGCGCTCCACCTTGATAGCCATCAGCCCGAGATGGCAATCATCTTGCCCCTCGATCTGTTTGGCCAAAAGAATCGCGCCTGCGCAAGTGCCGAAGATCGGCTTTCCTGCTTTTCCGAACTCTTGGAGCGCCTCCATGAATCCGTA
Source organism: Brevibacillus sp. FW301-21C12A (assembly GCF_058788915.1). Taxonomy (NCBI): domain Bacteria; kingdom Bacillati; phylum Bacillota; class Bacilli; order Caryophanales; family Paenibacillaceae; genus Brevibacillus; species Brevibacillus sp. FW301-21C12A. Next base: position 6,122 of record NZ_JBYTBG010000013.1, on the reverse strand, counting down.
CTTGTGCATCAGCTTGCTGATCGTCGTGCTTTCTCCGCCTGGGAGAACCAATCCGTCCAGCTCGTCCAGTTCTTCCACCTTTTTTACGGGAACGGCTGTCGCCCCTGCTTCTTCCAGCATGCGCAAGTGTTCTGCTACAGCCCCTTGCAAAGCGAGTACACCGATTTTCATTCTGCTCACCTTACCAGCCGCGCTCTTGCATGCGGTCTGCTTCGCGAATTTTGGAAATCTCGATTCCCGTCATGGCGCTTCCCAGACCTTTGGATACGCGAGCGATCAGTTCGTAGTCTGTGTAGTGCGTAGTCGCTTCAACGATCGCGCGGGCGAATTTCTCCGGGTTTTCCGATTTGAAAATCCCCGAGCCGACAAACACGCCGTCAGAACCGAGCTGCATCATCAGCGCCGCGTCTGCCGGAGTCGCTACGCCACCAGCCGCGAAGTTCACTACAGGCAGCTTGCCGGTTTTGTGTACTTGTTCCAGCAGCTCGTATGGGGCACCCAGATTTTTCGCTTCTGCCATCAGCTCATCGTAAGACATCGCTTGCACTTTGCGGATTTGAGCCATCATCGTGCGCATGTGGCGAACGGCTTCTACGATGTTTCCGGTTCCTGGCTCGCCTTTGGTACGAATCATGGACGCCCCTTCACCGATACGGCGAAGAGCTTCGCCCAGATCACGCGCGCCACATACGAACGGCACGGTAAATTCTTTTTTATTGATGTGGTACAAATCATCTGCCGGGGTCAAAACTTCGCTCTCGTCCAGATAGTCGACACCCATCGATTCCAGTACGCGCGCTTCGACAAAGTGTCCGATACGAGCTTTTGCCATAACAGGGATCGAAACAGCGTTCAGTACTTCCTCCACAATGCTGAGATCAGCCATACGAGCTACTCCACCGGCTGCACGAATGTCAGAAGGTACGCGTTCCAATGCCATGACAGCTACGGCACCGGCAGCTTCAGCAATTTTTGCCTGCTCAGCGTTTACGACGTCCATGATGACGCCGCCTTTTTGCATCTCAGCCATACCTTTTTTTACGCGGGACGTTCCTACTTGTACCATGTGAAAATTCCCCCTACATCATGAAGTCAGAACCGTAACTGTTATGCTCTGTTATGGTTCCTTGTTATCGTCATTGTAAACGATAGATGAGGGGGAAAACAACCATTATTTAATTTCCTGTTCCGCTACTGAACAAATTGCTGAAAAATTGAATGATGCTGCGGAAGAACAAACGAATCCAGCTCGCCTCTTCGACTTCCTGGCTGGCTACTATATCTGCGCCTGCTTTTGCCGCGTCTTCCGGCTGCAGGTAGTCGGCGTCTTTCGCTCCTTCTTCTTTCAGTACGAGCTTACCGACCACCTGGCCTTGCTTGATTGGTGCGGTCAGCTCTTGATACGTAACGGTTGGCGTGAATTTTGTCTCTGCTCCGATTTTGGTCAGCATGTTTACTTCGGTGGCAGTTACTGCGGGTACGTTGAGTTCTACTCCGTTCGTTACAGGTGCAGTTTCAAAACCTTTTACAGAAACATTTTTGTCCAATTGCTTCGTTAATTTGAAATTGCTGAATCCATAATCATAAAGCTTTTTTGTTTCCACGAAGCGTTTTGTTTTGCTGTCTGTTCCCATTACAACAGAAATCAAGCGCATGTTATCACGAACTGCAGTACCAGTAAAGCAATTACCTGCTGCTTGTGTATAACCTGTTTTTAATCCGTCTACACCCGGATAGTAATTGGGGAGGTCAGGCAACATCCAGTTGTTGTTCGCCATTTTCAATTCATTTTTAGAACCGGGACGGAAGGTAAAACGCGGGATCTTCGATACTTCCAACGCTTCCGGGAAATCACGAATCAGGTTTCTGGCGAGGATGGCCGAATCACGAGCGGACATTAGATTTTCCACTTGATCGGTCTTGATGGAGTACGGCCCCAGTTCATTCGCTGGCAAGCCACTGGATGTGACGAAAGAGGTGTTTTTCATACCAAACTCGGCAGCTTTTTTGTTCATCATCTGCACGAAATTCGCTTCATTGCCCGCTATCTTTTCAGCAAGCAGTACAGTTGCGTCGTTGGCAGAAACGACAGCCATGGCATTGTACAGCTCCCTAACCGTGAAGGACTCCCCTAGATTCAGGTACACTCCAGAGGTATCCGAGATTCTTGCCACATAGAAGGCATATTCACTAACAGGTACCTTCTCATCCCAACTGATTTTTTTCTCCTTAACCGCTTCTAGTACAAGGTATTCTGCCATCATCTTGCTCATGCTAGCAGGAGGCAGAGGGGCATCTGGATTCATGCTGTATAGTATTTTTCCTGTCGATGCCTCTAACAGAATGGCAGATTTGGCTGCCAGTTGTAGATCAGTTGCAGGTGCTGCTTCCACCTTCGTCGCTGCTCCTCCCATTCCGGTTGCAAACATTGCGACAGAAAGGATAAAACCTGTCAGTCGTTTTTTCCAAGTAGTTCGCTTCATAGTTTCTTCTCACTCTCCAGTTTCTGTCATTAGTTCATAAGGTAATTGCGCACCAAGTGTAAGTTTAACATACCATTACGATCGCATTGAAGTCCAAATAGGCTCATTAATAGGTAATTGATTGGATATATAATATATAATTGAAACTCAAATATTTTATGGTAAAATTGGTAATATATTGAATGAATCAAGGAGGCTTATCTCATGAAGAAAGTGCTATTTAGTTTTGCTTCACTCGTTCTTGGTTTGGCTGTTATCAATCCAGTCTCTGCTCATGCAACAGTTGAAAAAAGTGATAACGCTTCCCTTGTGGAACAACAAATTAAAAAGGACATTGGTACGATGAGCATTGAGCTTGACTGGAGAGCTTTTAGTGTAACACAGGGAGGCACATATATTGGTCGCGACACCTTCCATCTCTTTGGAAAAGCTAACGCTGGATTATCTGCTTCAAAAAGTAATTGTGACATAACGGTTTACATCGAAAAATTAAGCGAAAATGGCAAAGTAGAAAAAACAATTAAATTAGGCAAATTAGCTGCTCCAAAAGGTAACACTGATTATACAGACCCGGTTTCCGTGGATCCAGGAAACTATCGCCTGAAAATAATAGGAAATATTTCCTCCGAGGGTGAAATTGCTGTTTATAGAAGATAGTGTACGTTCACCGTGGCTTGTATGAATTTTGCTTGCCACTAGCTGCCTTTTAAACTAAACCCCCCTTTCTCTCCAGAAAGGGGGGTAGTTCCTTTTAACCTATGAAATCGAGTAGTTTGGCGATTCCTTCGTAATTTGCACGTCGTGCGGATGGCTTTCGCGCAAGCCCGCACCTGTGATACGGATAAACTGCGAGTTTTGAATCAAGTCTTCAATCGTTTTCGCTCCGCAGTAGCCCATACCTGCGCGCAGCCCGCCAATCAACTGGTAGGTCACGTCTGCCAATGGCCCCTTGTAAGGAACTCGGCCCTCGATTCCTTCTGGAACAAGCTTTTGCTCGTTCTCCTGGAAATAACGGTCCTTGCTGCCCGCTTTCATCGCGCCAATCGAGCCCATTCCGCGGTACACCTTGAAGCGGCGGCCTTGGAAAATCTCGAACTCGCCCGGGCTTTCCTCTGTTCCGGCAAACAGGCTGCCGATCATAATCGCCGAAGCGCCTGCCCCGATTGCTTTTGGCAAATCGCCGGAGTATTTAATGCCGCCGTCGGCAATAATTGGAATATTGTACTCGCGAGCTACTTGCGCGCAATCGTAAATGGCAGTGATTTGCGGAACACCAATACCGGCTACGACGCGGGTCGTGCAAATGGAGCCAGGACCAATCCCGACTTTGACAACGGATGCCCCTGCTTCGATCAAGTCACGGGTAGCTTGTCCAGTCGCAACGTTTCCTGCCACGATGGTCAGGTTTGGATATTCTTTGCGAATCGCTTTTACGGTATCGATGACGCCTTTGGAATGTCCATGCGCTGTGTCGATGACAAGTACATCCACACCTGCATGTACGAGCGCTGCTGCACGTTCAAACGTATCTGCGGAAACACCTACTGCCGCACCACACAGCAAGCGTCCTTGCGGGTCCTTGGCTGCTTGCGGGTATTGGATCGCCTTTTCAATGTCTTTAATAGTAATGAGTCCACGCAAAATGTTATTTTCATCGACCAGCGGCAGCTTTTCGATTTTATGCTTTTGGAGGATCGCTTCGGCTTGCTGGAGTGTTGTTCCTACTGATGCTGTAACCAGATTGTCTTTTGTCATGACTTCCTTGATCGGTGTCGAGTAGTCATGCACAAAACGCAAGTCGCGGTTGGTCAAAATCCCAATGAGATGCTTTTCTTCATCGACAATCGGCACGCCGGAAATGCGGTATTTGCCCATCAGCGCATCCGCTTCTGCCACGGTGTGATCCTGGGTCAAAGAAAACGGGTTGGTAATGACGCCACTTTCCGAGCGCTTCACGCGGTCTACTTCACTCGCCTGCTGCTCGATCGTCATGTTTTTGTGGATGATACCAATCCCACCTTGACGGGCCATAGCAATCGCCATGGCTGATTCCGTTACCGTGTCCATTCCGGCACTAATCAGAGGGATATTCAGGCGGACAGTCTCGCTCAGTTTTACGCGAACGTCCACATCCCTTGGCAAAACTTCTGATTTTGCTGGAATGAGCAGCACGTCATCAAATGTTAGCCCTTCTTTGACAAATTTATCTTCCCGCACGGTAGAAAGCCCCTCTCGGCAAATATTTTTAAGACAGTTTAACAAACGGCATAATTTACTGTCAAGGAATGAGTGAAATGTTCGGTTATGGAGTTTATTAGACAGATAAATCAAAAAAATTACTAGCAAAAGCAACCAGATCACGAAAGTTATTGAAAGGTGGTTACGATGAATTCTGCCTGGAAAATGTTCCGTTTTTTCGAGACGGAGCCTACTGCCCGTAAATATTTGACGTCCTGCTACGACAGCATGGGCTTGGAGCATGCTGAGCGCCTGGCTTTTCAGCAAAGTTCCCGTTTTCTTTTTTTATGGAAGCAAGCGAGGCAGTTTTATACGACAGCAGCTACTGCGGACTTGTCGATCCAGCCGTTGCTGCTCTTCTATGGATGCTCCCATCTGCTGAAGGGAATGCTTCTTACGCGCGATCCGTCCTATCCGCAAAACAGCCGGGTGCTCCAGCACGGGGTCACCACGCGGAAGCTGAAGCGAAACACCTACTTGCTGCTAGAGGATGAGGTCCGGCCGCAAAAAGAAGGCTTTTTTGCTCTATTGGCCCAGCTTTTTCATCTTTCCCCTATGCAGGATCGCTATTCGATGCACGATTTGTTTGCTTCCATACCGGCAATCAGCGATGTCTACGCCGCTCTGTCCGAAAAGCCGCAGCATTGGCTGCAAGTACACTGGAGCAAAACTCATACAGCCGATCAAGCTTCCTCTGACACCCAATCGTGGGCCGAGATTGCTTTTCCGGAAAAAATGGACGGGCCGTTGGCATACTCAGCGGAAACCTTCGTTCAATACATCAACAGGGTCGCGCCAGATAGCTCGCGTTTACAATTAAGCTGGCGAGAAGGGAATGCAAAGCGAATACTTCTTCCTGAAACTGCTCTGTCCGCACTAGATCAACACCCTTTATTTCGCTGGCAAGAGCACCGGCTTTTCTTTTGGAACGGCTCGTCGGATTCGCTTCCTCTTCCCGAGTGGGCAAGCCACTTCTTGCTGCTGTATTTGCTGAGCATGCTTTGCAGATATGAAACAGAGTGGTGGGGAGAGCTGGTCTTATCCCACGGCCTTGCTGAACGCTATCTTGTGGAGCTTTTTTTGGAGCACCATATGTCTAGCTATCCCACTGTTATTATGAGACAGATCCAGCAAAAAAACTCTTCGCTCCCGCATGGCCTTCCCTTTTGTGACGGCTAAGCTGTGTTCGATTTTCCTTGTGGGTACGTCCTTGTGTTCCAAGGTACACAAAAAAAGCTGCATTCTCCATTACTCGCAAAAGTAATCGGGAATACAGCTTTTCTTCTTATTCCTTCAAAACTGAATACGCATGTTTGCTAAGAAATGTGTGGATAAGTCCTCGACCGATTAGTATTCGTCAGCTCCACGCGTTGCCGCGCTTCCACACCGAACCTATCAACC